>NZ_JADJDD010000029.1:0-1403 GCF_016702885.1 Candidatus Villigracilis vicinus | reverse complement strand
CCAACGGTTTGCGTTACCTGCACGCGGATGGGAGCGAGGTGGCGGCCTTGAGAGCCGGTGAAAACTCGAAGCCAGAAAAATGCTTCCCAGTGTCGCAGCCCCGGTGTCAGGTGCACGTTATTGTTAGACCACATGACTGGCGGGAAAAATACATACAGACGATAAAACTGTAATTGGGGCGAGGCACTAAACCCAGCTGGCAAGACAACCCCGCCAAAAAACCTGCCAATATTATGACACGATTGCGGGCAAGACGCCACAACCAAAAAGACCAATGCCAACGAAAATAACCTGACGAACACGGTAGCCAATGAGCAAGAAACAGCCATCAGGCAGATCAACTGATTAAGAAGAAAAAACTAGCAGCCAGAAAAATGCAAAAGAGAAGAGCCAAGCAGAAAAAACGATTGCAGGGAAAACCCGATTGCGAGCAAAGGCAAAGAAACCACATTTAACAAGTGACACTGTTTTCAAAAGAAAAGAAAAACATGGGGTCTAACGGTTTGCGTTACCTGCGCTGGGGCGGGGACGGCGAAGCCGTCCAACTGGAAAAATGATAAGGCGTGTAAAACTGCTTGAGATTGCCGCAGAATCCCCAGCGTCAGGTAGTATCATAAAAAGGGACACGGCAGATCGATGTCAGGTAGGTCGTAGCAGACCGTCGTGCAGCAAGATCGCCGTGTCCGTTCGTCAGGAGCCCGAACAGTTGCAAGGTCTTGAAGACCGAATACTAGCGTGGGCTCAACTCCATTATACAAAGCGGAGGCAGGAATGACAACTAGTAGCGGAAAGTTCGTAGGGATCGATGTAGCGAAGGACAAATTGGATATTGCAGTATTGGGGGAGAAGAAAGCAAGTCAAGTGGGGAATGATGAGCGAGGGATCGCCAAACTCATCAAGGAGCGAAAAGGACTTGGACCAGTTCATGAAAGAGAACGAAGAGTGGCAGGCACAGGAGCAGATCCTGACGAGTGCCAAGGGAGTGGGGCGGATCACTGCAACGACCTTGTTGGCAGAGTTGCCAGAGTTGGGAAAGTTAGACCGCAAGAAGATCGCCTCCTTGGTGGGCTTGGCACCGATGAATGCGGACAGCGGCAAGAAGAAAGGCTACCGCAAGACGAAGGGCGGACGGATGGAAGTGCGGAATGTGTTGTACATGTCGACCTTGGTGGCGACGCGCTACAACCCATTGATCCAGGCGCAGTATCAGCAGTTATTGAAGAGGGGGAAGGTGAAGAAGGTGGCGTTGACCGCGTGCATGCGGAAGTTCCTAACGATCTTGAACGCGATGATGCGAGACAAAGTTCCGTTCAGGCAGATGGGCCTTGCCTAAGACGGACTGGTTTTCCCTTTAATGGTGGTTTTGCTCTTGACTTTCAAGACAGTTGCTGCACGCTTTGTTA
>NZ_JADJDD010000028.1:0-78757 GCF_016702885.1 Candidatus Villigracilis vicinus | reverse complement strand
CCATCAGTTATAATCCCCCCGCAGCAAAATCCGAAAACCGAATAGCGAATATCGAATGACGAACTCCTCCTTCCAAGAAATCATCCTCAAACTACAAGACTTCTGGGCATCCACGGGATGCCTGATCACCCAGCCTTACTACACTCAGGTCGGCGCAGGGACAATGAACCCTGCCACCTTCCTGCGCGTGCTCGGACCCGAACCGTGGAATGTCGCCTACGTTGAGCCATCTGTGCGCCCCGACGATGGGCGTTATGGCGAGAACCCCAACCGCTTCCAACTCCACACCCAATTTCAGGTCATCCTCAAGCCCGACCCCGCCGCAGGTCCCGCAGGGCGGGAGGGACCGCAGGAACTCTACCTCGAGTCGCTCAAAGCCCTCGGCATCGACCCGCGTCAGCACGACATCCGCTTCGTGGAAGATAACTGGGAGCAGCCCGCCATCTCCGCCTGGGGCTTAGGTTGGGAGGTCTGGCTCGACGGGCAGGAGATCACGCAGTTCACCTACTTCCAGCAGATGGGCGGCGTGGCGCTCGACCCCGTCTCGGTCGAGATCACCTACGGGCTCGAACGCATCCTCATCGCGCTCAACAACGCCAAAGCCATCTGGAACGAGCCCTGGGGGGGCATCCAGGACAAGGACTACGGCGCAGGCGTCACCTACGGCGAGATCCGCCGTCAGGAAGAGTTCGAACACTCCAAATATTATTTCGAAACCGCCGACATCGCCCGCGTCCGCGCCATGTACGACCTCTTCTCCGCCGAAGCCGACGCCTGTCTCGCCGCCGGTCTCATCGTCCCCGCGCACGACTACGTCCTCAAATGCTCGCACTCCTTCAACATTTTAGATACCCGCGGCGCGATCAGTGTTGCCGAACGTCAAGCCTTCTTCCGCCGCATCCGCGAACTCGCGAGGGGTGGCGTTGGCGTATGAAGAACAGCGCAAGGGCTGGAGTATCCGTTACTTCGGAATAGGGCAAAGGAATCGGGATCGTCCAAAGCCCAACTTCCAAACTCCCAATCCCGACTCCCGTTCTTGCTAGAAATTGGCGTCGAAGAACTCCCAGCCGATGACGTCGATACCGCCTACCAAGCCTTATCTTCCCGTGTGCCGACTCTCCTCAAGGAACTGAATCTCACGCATGGCGACGTCCGCATCTTCACAACCCCGAGGCGGCTCGTCGTTTCAGTAGCCTCTCTCTCCCCGAATCAGCCCGACCGCGAAGACCTCGTCAAAGGTCCGCCCGCCGATAAAGCCATTGGACAAAGACGGCAAGCCCACTCAGGCGGCGTGGGCTTTGCCAAAAAGAACAACAATGATCCCTTGGAAGTCCGCGAAGAAGGCAATAACAAATACATCTTCGCCCTCGTCAAACAGACAGGACGCCCCACGCCCGAAGTCCTCGCCGAAGCGCTGCCCAAGTTGGTGGCAGATATCAAATTCGAGAAGTCCATGCGCTGGAACGAATCCGCTGTGGCATTCTCACGCCCCATCCGTTGGTACGTCGCTTTGCTCGGTGACATGGTCATCCCGTTCGAATATGCTGGCGTGGTCGGTGGCAATGTCCTCGCGGATTCCGCCCGTATGACTCCCCTGAAATCAAGGTTCCTTCCGCTGATAAATACTTCGATGTGATTCGGGAATCGGGAATCGTGTTGGATAAAGAAGAACGCAAAGCCGCCATCGTGGCGCAGGTCAACGAAGCGGCTCATCTCATCGGTGGGGAAGCCATCATCGAAGAAGGTCTGCTCAACGAAGTCACCAACCTGATCGAAATGCCGACGGCGGTCATGGGTGGTTTCAACGAAGAATTCCTCACCCTTGCCACGTGATGTGCTCATCTCCGTGATGAAGAAGCATCAGCGTTATTTCCCCATCCAGAAAGACGGGAAACTATTGGCGCACTTCATCGCCATCCGCAACGGCGACGACATTCACATCGACATCGTCCGCGAAGGGAATGAACACGTCCTCGGCGCGCGCTTTGCCGATGCCAACTTCTTCGTCCGCGAAGATGTCAAACTCAAGCTCGAAGAATATCGTCCCAAACTTTCTTCGCTGACCTTCCACACCAAGCTCGGTTCCATGCTCGATAAATCCGACCGCATGTTGAAACTCGGCGCGGAGATCGGTGGTCTGCTTGGTTTCAAAGACATGCCGCTTATCAAGACTCTGGCGCGCGGTCTATCTCTCCAAAGCCGACCTGGTCACACAGATGGTCACCGAGATGACCTCCCTGCAAGGCATCATCGGCGGTGAATATGCCCTGCGTTCTGGTGAAGCGCCTGAAGTGGCGCAAGCCATTGCCGAGCAATACCAGACCGTGCCGCAAAGCAAAGCCGGTGTGGCGCTCGCCATCACAGACAGACTTGACTCACTCGTGGGCATGTTCGCCGCAGGCTTGGCTCCCACAGGCGCGAAAGATCCCTTCGGTCTGCGCCGCGCCGCCATTGGACTTGTTCAACCGCTCATTGAGCATGACATGGATTTTGATCTTGCCAAGGCGATCAAACACTCTGCCAAGACCCAGCCGATTGAAGTGACAGCCGAAGCGCAAGAAAAAATTCTCGACTTCATCAAGGGACGTCTCGCTGTGGTGTTGAAGGATGCCGGTTACAAGCACGACGTGGTCGAAGCGGTGCTGGCGGCTCAATCCGCTAACCCGGCGGCATCGGCTCGGGCGGTGAAGCAATTATCAGCTTGGGTGAGCCGCGAAGATTGGCAATCCATTTTGCCAGGTTATGCCCGCTGCGTCCGCATCATTCGCTCCGCGAACTTGGACGATAGACCATTGACCATTGACGATAAAACCTTGATCGAAAAAGAAGAGAAAGACTTGTATGCAGCCTTTCAATCGTCTGCCGTCCATCGTCCATCGTCGATTGATGAATTCTTGAACATCGTTGTCAAGCTGATCCCATCCATCAACGCCTTCTTCGATAAAGTGCTGGTGATGGCAGAGGACCAGAAAGTAAAGAAAATCGCCTTGGGTTGCTGCAAAACATTGCGAACTTGTCAAACGGCATTGCAGACTTGAGTACATTGGAAGGCTTCTAAAAATGAAGGCGGCTCACACGAGCCGCCTTTTTATTTCGCTGACCTGTCTGGCACCTAAAGATGATTAAGACTTTTTGAAATTCAGACAATTATGGTTATAATTACATAAAAGTGGGGAGCGTTGACCGATTGGTGCATAGTAAAAAAGTTTTTCTGTATTTCTTGAAAAGGAGATGATTGTATGTCCAGGTTAGCGATCCGAGTAACCCTTGCCGTGTTGGTCAGTGTGGTGGTCATTGCGGGTGTGTTCATGAGCGCCAGTTCTGTGTTGGCAGACAGACATAAAAATTCGCTTGGGATATATGTTCTAAGCGGCAATTTGGTTAACCCGCTTAGGCCGCAACCCCTTACCGAACAGGCTGCTCCCCAACCTCAATTTGAAAATATTCCCAATGAGTATCGCCACTGCGAGTCTGAAGTTGGGATCAATCCCGAAGAATAAAAGATCATTCAATTCATAAAATGCAGGGCAGTCTGGTATTCGGCTGCCCTGCATTTTATTATCCATGTCCATGTTGTAATGATGGGGGAGAAGAATTAAATAAGTTGGTAATACCGTCTCGCATAGACAAGTCTATTATAATGAACCTGTCCGAGCGCCTATGTCCACCATTGATGAGATCAAGTCCAAGATAGATATCGTTGACCTCGTATCCGAAGCGGGTGTGAAGTTACGAAAAGCCGGTCGCAACCAGACCGGTTTTTGTCCGTTCCACGATAACAAGCACACTCCGGCATTTGTGGTCTGGCCCGAGTCTGGAACCTGGCGCTGCTTTGGCGCATGCAACGAAGGCGGGGATATCTTCAAGTTCGTGATGAAGCGCGAAGGCATCGATTTTAAAGAAGCCTTGAATAAACTTGCGCTTCGAGCCGGTGTGGAAGTACAACAGATCCAACGCGAGACGCCCCAGCAACGCGAAGCCTACGACCATTTGCGGACTTTGCTTGAGGATGCGGTCGTTTTTTACCGCACCCATCTGTTTGCCAATAAAGAGATCCTGGCGTATCTGCATGAAAAACGCGGACTGACCGATGCCACCATTGAAACCTTCGGTTTGGGCTATGCTCCGCATGGCTATGACAACCTCATCAAACATTTCACCGGCAAGGGCTACCTGCCGCAAGACCTGGTGGATGCGGGCATGCTTTCGGAGCGTGAGAGCGGCGGGCATTATGACCGCTTCCGCAACCGTATCATGATCCCCATCCGCGATGAGAATGGCAAGATGGCGGGCTTCGGTGCGCGCATCGTGGACCCGGACGATATCCCCAAGTTTCTCAACTCGCCCGAAACGGCGATCTTCACCAAGGGACATTTGCTCTACGGCTTGGACCGCGCCCGCAAGCCCATCCGCGCGGCAGACCAGGCTGTGATCGTGGAAGGCTACCTCGATGTGATCGCCTTGCATCAGGCGGGTTATGAGAATGTCGTCTCGCCGATGGGTACAGCGCTGACCGAAGATCAATTGCGTTTGTTAAAACGCTCCACGCGCCGCATCGTCCTCGCGCTCGACCCGGACATAGCCGGACAAAAAGCCGTGCTGCGCGGGCTCGAAGCCGCTCGCTCTGCCATGGATAAGGAAGGGGAGTTGGCTTTCGATGCACATGGGTTGTTGCGCAATGAAGCCCGCCTCCAAGCCGATTTGCGTGTGGCGACCATGCCCGATGACCTCGACCCGGATGAGATCGTGGCGCGTAATAAGGAAGAATGGGCAACGCTCATCGAGAATGCCAAGCCCATCATCACACATGTGATGGAAACGCTTTCTGCCGGGCAAAATTTAAACGACCCGAAAATAAAGAATCAGATCGCCGCGCAAGTGCTGCCCTTGATCGATGATATGGGCACGCCGATGGAGCGCGACACGTATCGTCAGGCGTTGGCGAGAATGCTGCGGGTGGACGAACGTTCTTTGATGGCTGCCCAGCCTACAGGTCCGGTGTTGAGGCGCAAGCCGCGAGTGACAGAGTCCAGCCGCCGTGCTGATGCGGCTTCACTGGCGAATGTCCACCCAAGAAAAAGCATTGAGTTCTATTGTTTGGGAATCCTGCTGCGCAAGCCGGAATTGCTATACAGACTCGACCGAAAGCTCGAAGAGTTCGGCTTAAGCCCATTGGCGCTTGAGGATTTCGAGTATACTGACCATCAGATGTTGTTCAACGTTTTGCGGCAGGCGATGGGGCAGGATGAAAAAGATCATGAGCAGTTCGTGGTCTCGCAAATGCCTGAAGCCCTGGCTCCTTTGACTGCCGATCTCATGACGCAAACAGAGAAGCTTGACCCTCTGGATGATAGATTGCTGGAAGACCTGTTGGGACGTTTTTGGATCTGCGTCGCAATCATGCCATGGCGAATGTGACCCAGTTGAAGTTCATGCAGGATGATGAGCAGGAGCAGGGCGGGGAAAACCTCAAGTTGTATATTGAGCAAACGATGCGCTTCACCCGTCTGCTGCATGGATTGGATCAGGCAAAGTTCAAGTTATCGAAACGACAGGTGTAGTTCAATCCGCTTTGTAGGAGGCAGTTCGATGGTTCCGAAACAACGAGTATCTGCCAGCAAAACCACGAAGAAAAGTACCGCTGAAAAAGAAACCCCCAAAGGGACAAAGACGTCACACAGCAAATCCCGCGATGAGTTTTCAGTTACATCGGTGTTGGGGACGTTATCCGGCGAAGGTGATTCTGCACCTGAGTTTGGCTCAGATGATTTTATGGAGCCGGATGAATCTCTGATCTCGCAGCAGGACGAGGAACTCGATGATGCAGCGCTTACCTTGCAGGCACACCTTGCTGCCGAGCCGGGGGAAGACCCGGTGCGTTTGTATCTGCGCGAGATCGGGCAGGTAAAACTGCTCGGCGCCGATAGCGAGTTTCGGCTTGCCACCATCATCGAAGGTGACCGTTTACTTTCCACACTTAATAAACTTAAACAACGCAAAGGTGTTTCGTTGGAGGCATCCATGTATCACTCGGTGCTTTCAGAAGCGCTGACCTCCTGGGACCGCCTGGTTGAAGATGCGGAACTTCTCGAGCATGATTTGCCCAATATGGCGCTGCTGTTGGCGGAAGCCCAGTCGCTTCATGCGGGCTGGGAGTTTGATTCACCCTCCTATCTGCGTGCCTACCTCGACAACGGTCAGTGGGGGAGCAATCACCTGTGGGATAACCTTGCGCGGCATGCCTACAGTGTTTACCTTAATTTGTATCTCCTGCCATTCAGTTATGCCGAATGGTTGCTGGAACACTTGCGCCTTCATCAAGGGTTCCCGGCGCTGCGCACTTTATCTCGCAACCTGCCCTCGCAAGAGGAGTTGCGTGCCGAAATGGATGCAGCCCGCGAGCGTGCCAAAGACGCTCAGCAGGCATTGGTCCGCGCGAACTTGCGCCTGGTGGTGAGCGTTGCCAAACGTTATCTGGGACGCGGCATTCCACTGTTGGATCTCATTCAAGAAGGCAATATGGGGCTCTTGCGTGCCATCGGCAAATTCGATCCCCGGCGTGGATTTAAGTTCAGCACCTATGCCACCTGGTGGATTCGCCAATCCATCAACCGTTCCATCGCTGAACAAGCACGCACGATCCGAATTCCGGTGCATTTGTTCGAGTCGATCTCAAGAATTCTACGCGCGCAACGTCACCTCACACAGGTACTGGGACGTGAGCCAAACAACGAAGACCTTGCCTTGGAAGTTGGCTATCTCTCCGCAGCAGATGTGCAAACCATTTTGCGTGCGCACGCCGAGAACCAACCCATCAACCCGGAATTGCAGCGCAGGTTGGAAACCGCCACACAAAAAGTGAACCGCGCCCTGCGCTCTGCCGAAGAGACGATCTCATTAGAAGGTCCGGTGGGGGACGATGATTCGAGCGCCCTGGGTGACTTCATCGAAGATGAAGATGCCCTCTCCCCAATGGACGCCGCCGCACGCGAAATGCTGCGTGAGCAGATCACCCATGCGCTTGAATCGCTTTCAGATCGCGAACGCGATGTGCTTGAACTGCGTTTCGGACTCAAGGACGGTAAGGAGCACACGCTGGAAGAGGTCAGCCGCTTCTTTGATGTGACCCGTGAACGGGTACGTCAAATTGAAGCCAAAGCCCTGCGGAAGCTGCGGCACCCAAGCAAGAGCCGCGAGTTGAGGGATTATTTAGGAGATTAGTAAAAAAAGAGACAGTCACCTTTAAGGTGACTGTCTCTTTTTTAGGAGGGGAGAGTATGAATTCGATTACATTTTCATCAACATGACAAATATCATCATTTTTGTGAAAAGGGGTACATTTTCTAGCCCGTCAAAAACCTTTGTGATATACTTTCGCGGAACTGTGCAAGATTTCACACATCCATCGAGGTGTTTATGTTGCTGGAATATATTGCTATTGGGGTAATGATCGCCGTTGCCACCCTCATCGCTTTTATTGCGATCGGTTTAGGCGAGTTATTTGGACCAAGAAAGAAATCAGCGGGGAAGGATACGCCCTATGAATCGGGCATGAATCCATATGGCGAGGGGACGCGCCGTATGCCTGTTCGATTCTATTTGATCGCCGTATTGTTCATCTTGTTCGACATTGAAGTTGTGTTCTTTTTACCCTGGGCGATCGCATTCCGCCAGCTCGGTCTGTTCGGCTTGGCTGAGATGGTGGTCTTCATTGCGATCCTTCTTATCGGTTACGTCTATGCTTGGAAAAAAGGAGCCCTGGAATGGGAGTAGAGCAAAAACTTGGAAACATGGGCGTGGTGACCACCACGCTCGAAACCGTTGTGAACTGGTCTCGCACCAATGCCATGTGGCCCATGTTGTTCGGGCTGGCATGCTGCGCGATTGAGATGATGGCGGCTCAAGCTTCAGACTACGACATGAGCCGCTTTGGAATGGAATTGATGCGCGCCAGTCCGCGCCAGTCTGACTTGATGATCGTGGCGGGACGTGTCTCAAAGAAAATGGGACCCGTCCTGCGCCGTTTGTACGATCAGATGCCCGAGCCGAAGTGGGTGATCGCCATGGGCGATTGCGCTTCCTGCGGCGGTGTCTTCAACAACTACGCCATTTATCAGGGCGTGGATGAAGTCGTCCCTGTGGACGTATTCGTGGCAGGCTGCCCGCCGCGCCCCGAGGCATTGATTCATGGTGTGCTCACCTTGCATGAAAAGGTGAAGGGCGAGAAGTTCAAAGATCTGGCGAAAGATACCAAGTAACTTAATTAAGACCTGACAGGTTTTAAAACCTGTCAGGTCTTTGGAAATCTATTTATGGAAAAATCCCTTGAACCCATTGTAAAAGATTTGCAGGATAAGTTCGGCGCAACCTTCGAAGAGTTTCGCGGCGAAGTGCATTGTTTTATAAAGCCGGAGCAGATCGTTGAAGCACTGACACTTGTTCGCGACGCTCATCAATTTGAGCTGCTTTCGGCGCAGACCGCGATGGATTATTTCCCGCAGGTTTCGCCGCGTTTTCATGTGATCTATCAGCTCACATCGTTGGCAAAGAATCTGTCGGTGCAGTTGAGAGTCCCGGTCAGTGGCGACAGCCCGAAAGTCCCGACTGCCGCGAATGTATATAAATCCGCGGTCTGGCGTGAGCGTGAACTCCTTGATATGTTCGGCATCGAATTCGAAGGTCATCCTGACCCGCGTCGCATCCTCATGCCTGAAGACGCCGAGGGACACCCCCTGCGAAAAGACTTCCCGCTTGGCTACGAAGAACCGCAGTTCTCCTTCAACTTTGAAGAGATCGACCTGCGCAAGCCGTATGCAAAGGAATAACCATGGCACAGCTTGAAGAAGTTACTGTAGATCGATATAAACATCTCGTTTCAGAACGCGCACTTACCGGCGAGACCATGTTGTTGAACATGGGTCCACAGCATCCGTCCACACATGGCGTGTTGCGCCTGTTGTTGGAGCTCGATGGTGAGATCGTGGTTAACTGCATTCCCGATATCGGTTATTTACATACCGGTGTTGAGAAGAATATGGAAGCCAAGACCTTCCAAAAAGCCGAAGTGATGACGGACCGCCTCGACTACATGAACACGATGGGCAATAACCTTGCCTATGTGATGGCGGTCGAAAAATTGGTGGATCTCGATGTGCCCGTGCGCGCGCAAGCCTTGCGCGTCATCCTTGTGGAACTTCAACGCATCGCATCGCATTTGGTTTGGCTCGGCACATCCGGCTTGGACCTCGCTGCAATGTCGATGTTCCTTTACTGCTTCCGCGAACGCGAACAGATCCTCGACATCTTCGAACTTGTCTCTGGTCAGCGCATGATGACCACCTACATCCGCCCCGGCGGTGTCTGGCGGGATGTTCCGGTGGAGTTCGAAAAAGCCGTGCGCGATTTCATTAAGATCTTTCCCAGGCGTATTGATGAATATGAATCCTTGTTGACGAAGAATCCACTTTTCGTTGACCGCATGGTGGATATCGGCTACCTCAGCAAAGAAACGGCTCTTTCCTACGGGGTAACGGGTCCAACATTGCGAGCCTCCGGCGTCAACTGGGACCTTCGCAAAGCCCGACCATATCTGGGCTATGAACAATATGATTTCAATGTGCCCGTACTGACCGAAGGCGATACCTATGCTCGCTATCTCGTTCGTATTCAGGAATTGCGTGAGTCATTGAAGATCGTTGAACAGGCGTTGAACAAATTACCCATGGGACCCGTCCGCTCGGACAATCGCAAGTTCGTCCCGCCGCCGCGCTCAGAGATCGGCGTAAGTATGGAAGCGCTCATCCATCATTTTAAGTTGTGGACCGAAGGCTTCCATGCACCAGATGCTTCTATTTATAGCGCTGTGGAATCCCCGCGTGGTGAACTCGGCGTGTTGATCGCCGGTGATGGTGGACCCAAACCTCGCCGTGTTCATATGCGAACCCCGTCGTTCGACAACCTTGCTGTCCTGCCAGAGATCGTCAAGGGAACCCTGGTGGCAGACCTGGTCGCCATCCTCGCTTCTATTGACATCGTCCTCGGAGATATTGACCGATGAGTCTTGAAAAGAAATATTCGAAGGAAGTTAAGCAGATCCTTGCCAAATACCCGCCGGAACATAAGCGTTCGGCGGTCATGCCGCTCCTGTACCTTGCCCAGCGCGAGGAAGGCTTCGTCAACAAAGAAGCGATGCAGGATATCGCCCAGATTGTCGGTATCACTGAGACCGAAGTCGCGTCCATTATCGGCTTTTACTCGCTGTATCACGATAAGAAGGCGGGCAAGTACCGTATGCAAGTCTGTACCGACCTGCCTTGTGCCTTGCGCGGTGCGGATGAATTCCTCAACAACCTGTGCGGGAATCTTGGCATCAAAGTGGGGGAGACCACCGAAGATGGTCTGGTCACCCTCGAAGCTGTGATGTGCCTCGCCTCATGCGACCGGGCTCCCATGTTCCAGACTCAGGGACCGGATGGCATCAAGTATCACGATTACATGACCGTGGATCGCACCATGGAATTGATCGAAGCGTTGAAAGGAGGCAAGTAATCATGGCGCATGTCCTTTTACGTCATCGTGATATTCCTGATATCAATAAGATCAACGTATATAAGAAGAATGGCGGTTTCGAAGCCTTCAAAAAAGCCGTAACCAAAATGCAGCCGAACGAAGTGACTGACGTGGTTAAGAATTCCGGTCTGCGTGGGCGCGGCGGCGCGGGCTTCCCGACCGGTATGAAGTGGTCTTTCATTGATAACAAGAATTGGCCCCACTATGTAGTGGCAAATGCGGATGAGTCTGAACCGGGCACGTTCAAAGACCGCGAGATCATGGAAAATAATCCCTTCCAATTTTTGGAAGGTTTGGCGATCGCCAGCTATGCTGTTGGAGCGACCGCGGCATATATTTACCTGCGCGGCGAGTTCTGGCAGGTGGCTGCCATCCTCGATGAAAAGATTGCAGAGATGGAAGAAGCCGGTTACCTTGGCGATAACCTTTTCGGCAAGGATTACTCGCTGAAGATCTTCACCCACCTTGGCGCAGGCGCTTACATCTGCGGTGAAGAGACAGCGTTGCTTGAGTCCCTCGAAGGCAAACGCGGGCAGCCTCGTGTTCGCCCGCCGTTCCCTCCGTCTTATGGTTTGTACGGCAAACCCACCATCATCAATAATGTTGAAACCTTCACCAACGTCCCGATGATTCTCGCTAATGGCGCAGACTGGTACAAAGCCATGGGCACTGCCGATAGCGCGGGTGTGAAAGTCTTCTCGCTTTCGGGTCGCGTGCGCAAGCCGGGCAATTATGAACTTCCCTTCGGTACCACCTTCCGTCAATTGATCTACGAACACGGCATGGGCATTCAGGAAGGACGCCCCATCAAGGCGATCATGCCTGCAGGTGCTTCTTCTTCCATTATCGTAGTGGATGAAAAAGTGCTCGACGCGCCTCTCGACTATGCGTCGGTTCGTGCCTTCGGCGCTGACCTTGGTTCTGCCTCGGTCATTGTTCTCGATGACACCGTCAACATGGATTGGGTCATCAACAAGACCATTCACTTCTTCAAACATGAATCCTGCGGGAAGTGCACCACCTGTCGTGAAGGCAATCACTGGATGCGCAACCTGACCGACCGTATTCATCACGGCAAGGGCTCGGGCGAAGATGTGAAGTTGTTGTTGAACGTTGCCAAACAGATGCAGGGCAAATGCCTTTGTGCGCTGGGCGAATTCTCCACCATGGCGGTGGTGACGGGTATTGAACGGTTCCCGGATGATTTCAAGAAAGCGGTAAAAGGTTAGGCAATACCAGATACTCGATATTCGAACAACGAATATCGTTTCCCGGAGACTTAATGAGCAAACAAGTCACTCTCACTATTAATGGAAAGCAAGTCACTGCGCCGGAAGGGCTTACCGTCGCAGATGCGGCGAAACTGGCGGGTATTGATATCCCCGTATTTTGCCATCACCCCAAGCTGGAGCCGGTGGGGATGTGCCGCATGTGTCTCGTGGAGATCGGTCGCCCTGTGATGGATCGTGCCACGGGTCAGCCTGTGGTTGAGAACGGACAACCCAAGATCCAGTTCATGCCCAAACTCGAAACGGCCTGCACCAACCGCATTTCAGACGGTATGGTGGTGATGACCCAAACTGAAAAAGCAACGGATGGTCAACGGGGTACGGTCGAATTTTTGTTGACTTCACACCCGCTTGACTGCCCGATCTGTGACAAAGGCGGTGAATGCCCGCTTCAGAACTTGACCATGGCGCATGGTTCAGGTCAGAGCCGCTTCAATTACAACGAGAAGCAGCATCTCGACAAAATGGTCCCGCTCGGCGAGTTGATCTACCTCGACCGCGAACGCTGTATTCAGTGCGCGCGCTGTATCCGTTTTCAGGATGAAGTGGCGGGTGAGGCAGTGCTCGGTTTCGATGAGCGCGGTCGCTATACCCAGATCATGACTCACTCCGAACCTGGTTTTGATTCGGTCTTCTCTGGAAATACAACCGATATCTGCCCAGTGGGTGCTTTGACCACTGTGGACTTCCGCTTTGGTGCCCGTCCGTGGGAATTAAAAGCTGAAGCCTCCATTTGTACTCAATGCCCGGTGGGCTGCAATACTACGCTCAACACACGCCGCGAAGCCAAGGCTGGCGGTGATGTGGTGGTCAAACGCGTCATGCCGCGCCAGAACGAAGAAGTTAACGAGATCTGGCTTTGCGATAAGGGACGCTTTGCCTATCACTACACCGAAGGTAAGGAACGCCTCACCAAGCCGATGGTGCGCAAAGATGAAAAACTTGCCCGCGTTTCGTGGGATAACGCCATCAAGGCTGCTGCCGAAGGCTTCACCGCAAACAAGAAGGATTTTGTGGTGCTGGCTTCGGGTCGCCTTTCGAATGAAGACCTTTTCAACCTCAAGTCTCTGGCAGATACGGCTGGCGGCGAAGCCATTCTATATTCTGATATGGGCGGCGGCGAGTTGACCCAGTTGGTGGGTGTTGGTGCTGGCACGAACCTCGCCAAACTTGGCAAGGGCGATACGATCCTTGTCATTGCCTCTGATCTATATGAAGAAGCTCCCATTTGGTGGCTGAGGATCAAGCAGGCTGCTGATCGCGGCGCAACATTGATTGTTGCCAACCCGCGCCAGACCAAGCTCGACCGATTTGCCAAATACACCATCCGCTATGCATATGGTGATGAGATCAAGACCATTCACGATTTTGAAAAGAAGAGCAAGATCTCGGATGAATTTACAAAGGCAAAGAATGCCGTGATCTTCTACGGCAGCGAAGGGCTCGGCGTGACCGGTACCTCTGCACTGGCTTCGGCTTGTGCTGACCTGTTGAAGGAGACCAGTCATATTGGCAGTGCCAATAACGGCTTGGTTGGTGTATGGCAACGAGCCAATGATCAGGGCGCGTTCGAAGTTGGTTTCCGCCCGGTGGATGATATGGAAAAGGCATTGAAGGGTAAGGCGGTCTACATCGTTGGCGCCGACCCGGTGGGGGATGACCCTGTTCTTGCCAAGGCATTGAAGAGTGCCAAGTTCGTGGCTGTTCAGGAACTGCGCGAAACGGCGACGACCGAAATTGCGGATGTGGTCTTTCCGGCGCAGGCATTTACCGAACGCGACGGCACGCTCGTTTCTGGCGAACGCCGGGTTCAGCGCTTCCATGCTGCGGTGGCGCCGAAAGGTGACAGCAAACCCGATTACGCCATCACATCCATGCTAGCCAAGCAGATGGGTGTGATCCTTCAAGGAACGTCTGCTTCGGTGGTGTTTGAAATTCTTGTGAATTCCGTTGAAGCTTTCAACGAGTTAAGTTACGAAACGCTGGCTCAAGTTAAGGAACAGTGGCCCATTGTGGGTCGCAGTGACATGTATTACGGCGGTACAACGTATGAGAACACCAAGGGATTGGGTGTACAACTCGTCCCGGTGGCTCAGGCTGGGGGAGCGGTACGCATTTCAAAGGTCCGGAAAGAGGCGGCTCTTCGTCCTAAAGAAAAAGAGCTGCTGGCTGTTCCATCCAACAAGTTATATGACCTGGGTGTGACCGTGCAGACGGCGGAGTTCCTTGAGCAACGCATTGGTGAGACCAAAGTTGCAATGCACCCGACCACGGCGAAGAAGTTTGAAGTGGAAGCCGGGCAGACCGTAAAGCTGAGTTTTGAAGGTGTGCAAGCCGAAGCTGTCGTGAAGATCGATGAAACCATTGGAACGGGTGTGGTGCTTGTTCCGCGCGGCATGGGTATTGCGATCCATGAGCCTGTGGTGGCGCGCGTTCAGGCGAAATCTGCAGCCGGGAAGGTTAAGTAATTATGGATTGGACAATGTGGGTTGAATGGATCGTCAAAGGCTTCATCTTGTGCCTGATCCTGTTAACGGGCTTTGCCTATTTGACGTTGTATGAACGCCGCGCACTGGCTCGTATGCAGGTGCGTGTCGGTCCGAACCGCGCGGGTCCGCAGGGTTTGTTGCAGCCGATCGCAGATGCGGTAAAGCTGATCTTCAAAGAAGAGTTGACGCCGGGGCATGTGTATAAGCTGGTGTTCATCCTCGCGCCGGTATTGACGGTGGTACCTTCGCTCGTTCTGGCGGCGGTCATCCCGTTGGGAACTTCGTTCAATTTGTTTGGGCGTGAGATCACTCTGTACGTTGCCGACCTGAACGTGGGCGTCCTCTACTTGACGTCCATTGCGTCTATTGCGGTGTATGGAATTGTGCTGGCGGGCTGGTCGAGCAATAACAAATACGCCATGCTGGGCGGCATCCGCTCTTCGGCGCAAATGATCTCGTATGAACTTTCATTGGGGCTGGGGTTCGTGATCTCCATCATCCTGGGTAACTCAATGAACTTGAACGATATTGTGACCGCCCAAAAAGATATGTGGTTCGCAGTGATACAGCCTGCAGGTGCCATCGTTTTCATGATCGTAACGCTTGCTGAAGTGAACCGCGCTCCTTTTGATATGCCGGAAGCCGAGCAGGAATTAACAGCAGGTTACCACGCAGAATATTCCGGCATGAAGTTCGCCTTGTTCTTTATGGCGGAATATCAGAAGATGATCGTTATCTGCATGATCGCCGCAACCCTGTATTTTGGCGGCTATCGTGAATTCTGGTTCTTGAAGGATACTATTTTCAGTGTAGACCGCTACTGGTTCCTCGGACCGATCTACATGTTATTGAAGGTGATTGTCTTGCTGTTCTTCATGATCTGGATACGTGCCACTTGGCCCCGCATCCGTTATGACCGCCTGATGTCATTCGGTTGGAAGGTGCTTTTGCCGCTTTCCCTGGTACTCGCTTTCATTAGTGCAGTGGGCATTTTACTCGTACAGGAATTAGGCAACCCGCTGATCATTTGGGCTGTTCCAGTCCTTTCGATCATTAGTGCTTTGGTTGCGGTTGGATTTATTTATCGTGATCTGAGGAGAAAATCTCATGGGCGTATTTGATCCCATTATTGAACTTTCAAGAGGTCTTGGCGAAACGTTACGCTCATTCTTGCGTGAGCCGACCGTAACGTATCAGTACCCCGAAGAGAAACGTCCCGTCCGTCCGCGTTTCCGTGGGCGTCATGTCTTGAAGCGCTATGAAAACGGCTTGGAAAAATGCATCGGCTGCTCATTATGCGCTGCTGCCTGCCCTGCAGATGCGATCTTCGTGGAAGCCTCTGAAAATACCGACGAGAAGCGCTTCTCACCTGGTGAACGTTACGCCTCCACCTACGAGATCAACATGCTGCGCTGCATTTATTGTGGCTTTTGCGAAGATGCCTGCCCAACCGAAGCGATCGTGTTGGGTGACAACTACGAATTATCCTTCACCGACCGCCGCCAGGCGATCTATGCCAAGGAAATGCTGCTGGAGCCGGTGGCTTCCGAGTCCATGCTGACGCCGCGCAAAGTGGAAGCCGGTGTGTTCACCCGATCTGTACCTGAAATGAAAGACTCTACCGATTGACGATTTCAGATTTACGATTTTCAATTGAAATGCAAATCGTCAATCGTCAATCGCAAATCGTAAATGGAGTTTTATGTCCTCTGACCTAATTGTCTTCCTTGTCCTTGCCCTGATCGCCATTGCCACCGCACTGGGGATGTTGTTCAGCAACAATGCGGTGTACTCGGCATTGTTCCTTGTGTTGAACTTCGTCACTGTGGCGATCTTCTATCTCATATTGGGCGCGCCGTTCATTGCCATGGCACAGATCACTGTGTATGCGGGCGCGATCATGGTTCTGTTCCTCTTCGTCATCATGCTATTGGGTGCTGAAAGCCTGGCGCCTACAAATGTGCTGCCGTGGCAGAAACCACTGGCGAGACTGCTCTCCATTATCCTTGCTGTGGAAGCGATCTACCTATTGTTCAACCGTGCGACGACCAGCATGGCAGTGTCCGCGCCGGATGCCTCGTTGAACACAATGGAAAGTTTGCGCACTATGGCGCTGGCTTTGTTCAATCAGTTCCTCCTGCCGTTCGAAGTCACTTCCATTTTGCTGTTGGTTGCCATGATGGGCGCGATCGTTTTGAGTCGTCAGGAAAAAGGAGCACTTAAGTAATGGTTCCCGTAGATTATTACATCGTCTTATCCGCGATCCTTTTTTCAATAGGCGCACTTGGCGTACTCTCACGCCGCAACCCGCTCATCATTTTCATGTCCATCGAGCTAATGCTAAACTCGGCGAACCTTGCCTTTGTGGCATTCGCCAGTGTTTATAAAACTTTCAGCGGTCAGATCTTCGTCTTTTTTGTTATTGCCGTTGCCGCCGCTGAGGTTGCAGTGGGTCTCGCTCTGATCGTGGAGATATTCAAAGCGAAGAAGAATATCAACATCGACGAGATGAACTCCTTGAAGGGATAGAAGTAAAAGGTAATTGGTAATTCGTAATTACCAATCTTCAGTTACCAATTACGGAGAATGTTATGCACTTAAGCGAAACAGTGAACACAGGATTTTATTTCCTAGCCCCGCTGCTGGTCTTTGCGCCAGTGGTTGGTTTGCTCATCAACGCCATTTTTGGAAAACGCTTTTCAGAAAATGTGGTTGGCACGGTGGCAAGCCTGGCATCTGGCACGGCATTTGTGGTTTCGGTACTGCTGGCGTATTCCGTGGCGATCAATCATGGACATGCTGTCAGCGTGCCTTTTGCCGAATGGATCCACGTTGGCAATCTAAAGCTCGACTGGACCTTCCGCGTCGACTCGCTTTCTGCCACGATGATGCTGGTCGTTTCCGGCGTTGGCACCCTCATCCACGTGTATGCCATCGGATATATGCATGAGGATGTGCGCTTCAAGCATGAAGAAGGACGTTTCACCCGCTTCTTCATTTTCTTGAACCTGTTCATCGCTGCGATGATGATCCTTGTCTCAGGCGACTCCTACCTAATGCTTTTCGTTGGTTGGGAAGGCGTGGGCTTATGCTCCTTCCTGCTTATCGGCTTCTGGTATGAGATGGATACATTAGGACGTCCTTCCTGGGCGAACTCTAACGCCGCTAAAAAAGCTTTTATTACCAACCGTGTGGGTGACTTTGGTTTCCTCATGGCTGGCTTTTTGATGTTTTGGTATCTCGGATCCTTCCAATTCGACGAAGTATTTGCTGCCGCTCCCGCGATCGCTCACGACTCACCTTGGGTGATCGTTGCCATTACACTCTTCATGCTGGTGGGTGTCGCTGGTAAATCTGCGCAGATCCCGCTCTACATCTGGCTGCCAGACGCGATGGCGGGTCCAACCCCAGTCTCTGCCCTCATCCATGCCGCGACGATGGTGACTGCAGGCGTGTACCTCGTCACTCGTTCCGCTTCTATTTACACACTCGTTCCACAAGCCCAATACATCGTTGCCATGGTCGGTGCGACAACGGCTCTCTTCGCCGCGACAATTGCAGTGGGGCAGTACGATATCAAGAAAGTCCTCGCCTACTCTACCATTTCACAGCTTGGCTTCATGGTTGCAGCGGTGGGCATGGGCGCCTATGTCGCGGGGATGTTCCATCTCATCACGCACGCTTTCTTCAAGGCTCTACTCTTCCTTTCTGCGGGTTCTGTCATCCTCGGCTTGGAACGTGGTCATCATGCCCATGCTCATCACGCCGCTCATGACGAGAAACCGAAGGGCAAGAAGAAGCCTGCCCTGAGCAAGGTCGAAGGGAAAGAAGATGAGCATGGCCATGGTCACGATGACCATGGTGAAGTCTTCGACCCGGGTGATATGCGTAACATGGGCGGGCTTCGCAAGACCATGCCGGTTACTTTTTGGTTCTACATGATCGGTACCTTGGCACTTGCGGGCATTTTCCCTTTCGCAGGTTTCTGGTCCAAGGATGAAATTCTTCTCGATGCCAGCCTACACTTCAAAAGTATTTATGGACAATTGACTCTTGCTGCCTTCTTTACCGCCTTCTACATGGGACGTCAAATCTGGATGGTCTTCTTTGGTGAAGCCCGTACCGATGCGGCGAAGCACGCAGAAGAAAGCCCCAAGGTGATGACCGTGCCGCTGATGGTGCTGGCAGTTCTGAGCGTAATCGGAGGCGCGTTGAACCTTCCGTTCGAAGGCTTCCATACGCTTGGTCACTGGCTCAGCTATACCATCGGCGAAGTTGAAGGACTTCCGTTGAATTTACAAGTTGCTGGCATCTCTACGGCGTTGGCCTTACTTGCCATTTTCATCTCCTGGCTTATTTATGGGCGCAACCCGCTCAAGGCTGGGCAGATCGACCCGCTCAAGAAACCACTTGGCTTTGTATTCACCGGTATGGAAAACAAATGGTTCGTGGATGAGGGGTATGGCGTTCTGATCCTGACCCCGTTCAAGAAGCTTTCCCAGTTCCTTGCCGATGTGATCGACTGGCGCTTCTGGCACGACTTCGTGCATGACACCGTCATTGCTGGGACGTATAACTGGCTTAGTGAAGTAGTGCTTAGCCGCTATGCAGATCAGAAGGGGATCGATACCTTCTTCAATAGCTGGGGCTCGTTTGCACAGTGGCTCTCTGGTAATGTTCGTAAGATCCAAAACGGCTTCGTTCGTTCGTATGCACTCTCTGTGCTTTTGGGCGTTGTCTTGATTTTGGGTTACTTGATTTTTAAATAACTCGTAGAAACCGAGGATAGAACATGGAATTTCTTTTACAACCTCTTACACTTCTGACCTTCCTCCCGTTGTTGGGCGTGCTCGTCATTCTGTTCATCAATTCCGAGCAGAAGACCGCCATCCGCTGGACTGCCATGGTCACATCGTTGCTCACACTGGTCGTTTCATTGTGGGTCTTCTCGATGTTCAAAGCATCGAACCCCGACTTGCAGTTGGAAGCCAAATACCCGTGGATCCAGGTTGCAGGTTGGAACATCTATTACTACCTCGCTGCAGATGGCTTGAGCATTTTGCTTGTAATGCTCACTGCTTTCCTCACGCCGATATCCATCCTCTCCACTTGGAAAGCCGTTGATGATCGCGTGAAGGATTTCATGATCTTTTTCCTTCTGCTCGAAGTGGGGATGATGGGTGTTTTCCTCGCGCAGGACCTGTTCCTGTTCTACATCTTCTGGGAATTCACTCTTGTGCCGATGTACTTCCTCATTGGTATCTGGGGCGGACCGCGCCGTGTGTATGCTGCGGTAAAGTTCTTCCTCTACACAATGGCGGGTTCCATTTTGATGTTGTTGGCGATCATCTTCCTTGGCATCAAGGCAAATACCTTTAACCTGCCGGATTTGCTCGTCCGTCTGCCGGATATTTACGCCAATGGCACCATCCCTGCTGCAACACAGATGCTGCTCTTTATCGCCTTTGCTGCCGCCTTTGCGATCAAAGTTCCAATGTGGCCCCTCCACTCATGGCTGCCCGATGCTCACGTGGAAGCGCCGACTGCTGGTTCCGTCATTCTTGCGGGCGTTTTGCTGAAGATGGGTACTTATGGTTTCCTGCGTTTCAATATGCAACTCTTCCCGGATGCCACTGTCAAAGCTGCGCCGGTGATCGCGCTTCTTGCAACCATTGGCATTATTTACGGTGCTGCTGTTTCCTACGCTCAATCTGACGTCAAGAAACTGGTGGCATACTCCTCTGTAAGTCACCTCGGATTTGTCATGCTCGGTTTGTTTGCCCTCAATGCAGAAGGTGTATCCGGCGCGATCTTGCAGATGGTCAACCATGGTCTGAGCACCGGCGCGTTGTTCCTCCTCATCGGTATGATCTACGAACAGACTCACACCCGCGAGATCAAAGTCTACGGCGGCTTGTGGAAGATCACCCCGATCTTCGGTACACTCATGTTGATCGCCTCGCTCTCCTCCATGGGCTTGCCGGGTCTTAACGGCTTTGTGGGTGAGTTCACCATTTTGCTTGGTGCCTTCGGATCGAAAGCCATCGGCAGCCCATGGTATGCCGGTCTTTCTGCTCTCGGTGTCATCATGGCAGCGGTCTATATCCTTTACATGTTCCAGAAGGTATTCCTCGGACCTGCTGGCGAAATTACTCACCACCACGAACTCAAAGACCTCAACTGGCGCGAAATTATCACAGTCCTTCCGCTGGTTGTCTTCATGTTCTGGATCGGTCTGTACCCCAAGCCTTTCTTTGACATCCTCGCCCCCGCGGTTGAGAAGTTATTGTCTGCTTTACCTTTGTAATTACAAATTACCAATTACTGATTACTGGAAAGACTGGTAATTGGTGACTGGTGATTGGAGCGTTCATGACGCAGCCTACTTATACTGACTATTACACTCTCATTCCCTACCTCATTCTTACCGTTTGGGCATGTGTGTTGCTGCTTGTTGACCTTTTCATTCCAAGGGGTCGCAAAGGCATTACCGCATTCCTTGCCGCCCTTGGGCTAGCCATCACACTTGGGTACTCCGTCACTCAGGTCGGCATCGAAAGCTCCGGCTTTAACAGCATGGTTGCCCTCGATGGTTTCTCAACTTTTGCCAACATCCTTTTGCTTGCCAGTGGCATGTTTGCCATTGCCCTTGCCTATGGATACACCAAGCGTATGGGCATTGAACGCGGCGAGTATTACACCCTGCTTTTGTTCAGCGTCACCGGCATGATGCTCATGGCACAAGCCACAGACCTTATCATGGTCTTCCTCGCGCTTGAACTGCTTTCCATACCGCTTTATGTTCTTTCCGCCATTTCCCGCAAATTGCAATCTGAAGAATCCGGCGTGAAATACTTTCTGCTTGGTGCTTTTGCCAGCGGATTTGTAGTCTATGGAACGGCTCTGATCTTTGGCGCGACGGGTGCCACCAACCTGTCTGTCATCTTCGTTCAAGCCGCCTCTGGCGCGACTTCAGGTCTGCTCCTCACCATTGGGGCGGCATTGCTGCTGGTAGGGTTTGGCTTCAAAGTTGCCGCCGCTCCCTTCCACATGTGGACTCCTGATGTCTATCAAGGCGCTCCGACATCTGTCACCGCCTTCATGGCTGCTGGTGCAAAGATCGCAGGCTTTGTGGCATTGTTCCGCGTGTTTAGCACAGCCTTCCCATCACTTTCCTCCGACCTGACCGATATCCTCTGGGCACTCTCCGCAGTGACCATGGTTGTCGGTAACCTAACAGCCATCTCGCAGACGAACATCAAGCGGATGTTGGCATACTCCGCGATTGCACATGCGGGCTACATCCTGATGGCATTTGTACCGTATGGAAATGAAAAAGTTGCAGCAACCGCTGTTGCCGCAGGCTTGTTCTATCTCGTGGCATATGCCGTTAGTAACTTTGGTTCCTGGGGTGTGGTCATTGCCCTCGAAAAAGCCGAAGGCAAAGGGCTCGAGATCGAAGACTATGCCGGGTTGGCGAAGAAGCATCCTGCCCTTGCCGCCGCCATGACAGTTTTCATGCTCTCGCTCATCGGCTTCCCTCCGACCCTTGGTATGGTCGGCAAGTTCTACCTCTTCCGTTCTGCGGTTGATGGCGGATTTATCGGACTTGCCCTTATCGGCTTGGTGACCTCATTGCTTTCCGCATTCTATTATCTGCGTGTTGTCGTCAACATGTACATGAAGGAAGGTGACCCCGAAGTAGAACGCGAACCATGGCTGGGGCTTACAACGGCAATTACTGCGGTTGCGACTGTGGCAGTTAGCTTGGTTCCCCAGTTTCTTTTTATGCTGGCATATACTGCTGTCTTGAGATAATCAAATAGATGAGAACAAAAAACTCCGGAATTCTTCCCGGAGTTTTTTGTTTATCTCTAAATACTTGATGATATTTACCACTTAAAAAAGCGGGTTGTAATTATTGACACAATTCCTCTTTGCGGTATAATACCGCCCGCACGGTTTGGCTCCGTAGCTCAACGGCAGAGCAGTTGCCTCTTAAGCAATTGGTTACAAGTTCGAATCTTGTCGGAGTCACACATTGAAAAGGTCTGATACTATCTTTATGTATTGGACCTTTTCATTTAATGATTGAGGGAAAATGGAAAATAAAAAACGATGTTCATCCTGCAGGCAGGTTAAGAAGATAGAAGAATTCAGTTGGCGCTTTAAAGCACTTGGCATTCGCCAGGGGACTTGTCGCGAGTGTCGCAAGGGGCAAGTTAAAAAATGGTATATCAAAAATAAGGAAGGACATCTTAAGAACGTTCAAGCCCGAAAGCGAAGGTTTAGACAGGAAGTGCGTCAATATGTTTGGGAATATCTTTTGAACCATCCCTGTATTGAGTGTGGTGAAAAAGACCCGGTTGTGCTGGAATTTCACCATCGTTACGGAAAAGATAAAGCTGTGAGTGTGATGGTTGCAGGTGGATACCCTATTGAAAAAATACAGGCAGAAATTGATAAATGTGATGTTTTATGCGCTAATTGCCATAGAAGAAAAACGATGAAACAAAGAGGCTGGTTTAGGGGATTGAAGTAATTTTATATCTTCCCCAATACCCAAACGATCAACGGCGCAATCGCCAGTGCAGGCAGGAAGTTCCCCACGCGGATCTTCTTAATTTCCAGCAGGTTACTGACCCCCAATCCCACCAAAATTACCCCGCCAGTAGCGGTCATTTCATTCATCATTGGGTCACTGATGATGGCGCTCAGCGCTCCCGCCAGCAGACTAATGCCGCCCTGATAAAAAAGGATAATGATCGAAGAGAACATCACGCCGATCCCCAAGGTGGAGGCGAAGGCGATCGAGGCAAACCCATCTAATGTGGATTTGACTGCCAGCAGGTTGTAATCGCCGGTCAGCCCATCCTGGATCGAGCCAAGGATCGCCATGGGACCGATACAAAAGAGCAGAGACGCCACCATGAATCCGCGTACAAAGCGCGAGCCAGTGCCACTTTCTTCATCGCTTGAAAAACGCTTTTCGAGATTCAACCCAAACGACTGAAGGCGATCTTCAATGCCCAGCCATTCCCCGAGGATGGTTCCAAGAATCAGAGCGCCCAGTACGATCAATTGATTCTCACTTTTAAAGAACATCTGCATCCCCATCGCTACCGTGAAAAGCCCCATACCTGCAATGATAGTGGACTTGAACCTTTCAGGGATGCGTGAACCAAATAACAAACCGACCGTTCCCCCGATCAAGATGGCAACTACATTGATTATCGTTCCAGTCATGATTTCCTTTTCTGTCATGTCAGTAGCGACAGCAAGCATCTCTAGATTATCTTGGGAGACTCGCTGTCGCTCAGAGTGACACGCCTAAGTATGAATGGGTTTCGAAAGCCTGAAACCCGTTATTTTTTATTCCGACTTCGCCAGCGAAGTCTTCCTGCCTGCATGCTGATTTTCCAGCAGTTCCAATACAAAACATAACGAAGAGAGTCGGTTGAGATAGCGCTGCAAGTGCGGGTTGAACACCACTTCGCCGTCAAAAAGTTCCACCACGCGCCGCTCTGCCCGGCGGATGACTGCCCTTGCCAGAGAAAGTGCAGCGCCGCCCAGCGTGTCACCCGGCAGAATGAACTCGTGCGGCATGGGCACCACCTTGCTTAGTTCATCGGTCTCGTGCTCAAGCCATTTCACCCGCGCTTCATCAATATGACGGAAGGTTTGCGCATTTTCCGGCGTGGCGGCCACTTCTGCCATCAGCTTGTAGAGGTCTCGTTGGGCATCTAGCAGAATGCGGGGAGTTTGAGGCGCGGAACATTGGGCGCGGGCAAGCCCCAAGGCGGCAGAGGCCTCGTCGAGCGTACCAACCGCCTCCATCTGAACATGATATTTAGGGACACGCCCCTCCCCGAGAAGCCCGGTCGTGCCGTCGTCGCCTTTTGCTGTATAAAATGTCATGCGGGCATTATACCCACAATATCCGCTATAATGTCGCGCATGATCGCCAAATATCATATCGAAATGACCATCGCGGCGCTTGCCCCGCACTTCAGCGAACGCGCGCTGGAGATCATTATCGCATCCAATCTCAAACAAGATTCCTTTTGGAATCAGTTCGGGCACGACGAGATCCATTACGATAACAACGCCATTGACAAGGGCAACCGTTACATCAATGAACAACGCGGATACGTACTTGCGACCCTGCTTTCACCGGGCATCCTTGGCGCATGGATCGCCTTCGGACGCCTGCTGCATACCGCCCAGGATTTCTACGCTCATACTAATTATGTGACCCTCTGGCTGGATCAATACAACGGCGCGCCTCCGCCTCCCCCTGAAATTGACCCGCTAAAGAAGGAATTGGTACAAAGCCCCAGCCTGCACTCCGGCAAGATCTACCTTCCAATGGACGCCTTGTATTTCATCAAGCCCCTGCGCCCGTGGGCGTTGAAACTGTTGCCCAAAGACTCACACGGCTGGATGAATCTCGACACTCCCGATCAGGGACCCAAGTTTTCTTACGCCATTGCCGCCGCCACACAACGCTCTACGTATGAACTTGATCTGTTACGAAAATTGCTCTCTCCGGAAATGTTCTCAAGGTTCACGGATAAATGAGTTTATATGTTGCAATTTAGTCGCATTGACAAAGCGACCTGCACTTTAGTCATCTCAAGAAAGGTATAATAAAACATATGGATACAAAAGCAAAACTAAACGAAGCAATGAAAGAGGCAATGAAGAGCGGAGATGACCTCCGCAAACGTACGGTGCGTATGGTGCTGGCTGCCGTCAAACAAGTGGAAGTGGACAAACGCATCGAACTGGATGATATGGCGATCAATGCCCTGATCCAAAAAGAGGTCAAGAACCGGCGTGAAGCGTTGGAGGAAGCAAAGAAAGCCAATCGCAGCGATCTTGCCGCGGATAATGAAGCCGAGATCAAAGTGTTGGAAGAATTCCTGCCCAAAGCCATGGACCCTGCAGAATTACGCGCTCTGGTGCAAGCCGCCATTACCGAGACCGGCGCCGCTGCTCCGAGTGATATGGGCAAGGTCATGAAGGTGGTCATGCCCAAGGTAGCAGGACGCGCACCCAACGACATGATCAGCGCTGCTGTCAAGGAATTGCTTAACCCGTAAGACTCCGCCGCAAGGAGGTGAATATCTCCTTGCGGTCTATTTTATGAATACCCGAGCCCCCGTTCCACGCCGCATCCGAATATTACAATACAGCCTGATCGCCATCGTCGGTCTGGCATCTTTTGGTATTCTAATTTCACCGACGGGGTTGAGCCCCACACTGCAAGCTGTCAGCGAAGGAGATGTGGCGCAGTCCACCATTAAATCGCCGCGTGATATCGAATATGTCAGCGAGATCCGTACCGAAGAAGCCCGCACGGCGGCGGAGAGTGCTGTTCAGCCGGTGTATAGTTTGCCAGACCCTGCCATCGCCCGTGAACAGATCGAGCGTTTACGTACTTCCCTGCAAAATATCACCTCCATTCGCGATAATGCCGATTTGACCACCGACGAGACCCGTGAAAGCCTGCTTGCCCTGAGCGACCTGCGCCTGAAAGCCGAAACGGTCGATTATTTATTAGGCATATCAGATGTGCGCTGGGATGCGGTTCAGGCGGAAGCTGTACGTGTGCTCGAACAGGTAATGCGCCGTGCGATCTATGACGACAAAGTTGAGGTTACTCAAGCGGGCATCTCTGCCCTGGTGAGCCTGACCTTCAACGAACCACAGACCGAGCTGGTAACCGAACTTGTTTCGCCTTTCGTTGTTTCGAATAGTTTCTTCAGCCAGGAATTGACCGATGCTGCCAAGTTGGCTGCACGTGAAGCGATCCAACCTATCGTTCAGACGTATAAGGCAGGAGAGACCATCGTTCCTGCGGGGGAGATCATCACCCCTGCAGATGTAGAAGCCTTTCAACAATTGGGCATGATCCGTCCTGGTCAGCGTTGGGAGGATATCGCTGCAGCGGCTGCGATGGTCTTGCTTTGCGCTGCATTTGTCCCAGCTTATTTTTATCGTAAGCCGCGTACAGTTTTTTTGAACGATCCAAAGAACCTGCTAATCATCTCTCTGATTTTTATCTTCTTTCTGGCTGGCGCGCGCCTATTTGCTGAAAGAACACTTGCCCCATACGGATATCCAATACAAGCTGCCGCACTTTTGTTTACAGGGTTGTTTAGCCTGGAAGTTGGGCTGGTCTTCGCCATACCGCTTGCTATTCTGGCCGCATTTGGTTTGCCTAACTCATATGATTTGATCCCTTATTACATGTTCTCGTCTTTGATGGGGCTGCTGGCTCTCGGCCCTGCACGCCGTTTTTGGGGGTTTGTACGTGCTGGGATTGCCATATCATTTTCCGGCGCGGCGGCACTTTTGGCGTTTCGCATTCCGCTCATTACATTGGATTGGCTGGGTATCCTTCAATACGTTGGGGTGATCGCATTTGCCGGGTTCTCTTCCGCAAGCATTGCGTTGCTCCTCCAATATATCTTTGCCCAGATCCTTGGTCTGACCACTGCGCTGCAATTGCTTGATATTTCCCGCCCTGATTTCCCGCTCTTGCAATTCTTTCTGCGAAATGCGCCAGGTACGTATCAACACAGCTTGCAGGTTGCGAACCTCGCCGAGCAAGCCGCTGAAAAGATCGGCGCTGACCCTTTGCTCACCCGGGTAGGTGCGCTCTTCCACGATATTGGTAAAGCGCTCAACCCGAATTTCTTTATCGAAAATCAGGCACAGGGCAACCTTAATGCCCATAATAATGCCAACCCTGAAGAAGTCTCGGCCACCATTGTGCGGCATGTGACCGATGGTGTGCAGCTTGCAAAGAAGCACCGCCTTCCGCGCCGCCTGCAAGACTTTATCCTTGAACATCATGGTACGCTCATTACGCACTACCAATATAACCAAGCCATGGAAGCCGCAGGCGGCGACGTTACCAAAGTGGATATCGAAAAGTTCCGTTATCCTGGTCCACGCCCGGCTTCACGGGAGACGGCGTTGCTCATGCTCGCCGATGCCTCCGAAGCCCGTGCTCGTGCCGAACGCCCCGGCAGCGATGATGAGATCCGTGCACTCGTCACCAGCGTTATTCAGACCGTGCAAAAATACAACCAGCTTGACGATACTCTGCTGACTTTGCGCGACCTCAAACTCATCACTGAGTCTTTTGTCACCACCTTGCGCGGCACCTATCATCCACGCATTCAATACCCTAAAGCCGCCGTACCCGATCAAGATACGACCCTGCTCGTCTCGAGAAAAGAAAAATGATCAATATAGATAACCAAATGGACTTTCGTGACACTACCCTGCTTGAACGTGCCGCGCTCATCACACTTGAATCTGTCTCGCCTCTTAACCCCGACCTCGGTCCTGAGTCTGCCCATGCAGATATGACCATCGTCCTGACCGATGACCGCCAACTCCACGAACTCAACCTCGACTACCTAGGCGTGGACGCGCCTACGGATGTGCTTTCCTTCCCAGCCGGTGAAGTGGACCCGGAAACCGAAGAACTTTATCTGGGGGATATTGCCATCTCCATTCCACGCGCCGCACAACAGGCGCAGACCGGCGGGCACCCGGTGGAAGCCGAAGCCCAATTGCTTGTCGTTCATGGGACATTGCACCTGCTTGGGTACGATCACAGCACCGAGGAAGAGAAAGCTGTCATGTGGGCAGAACAAGCGCGGGTGTTGGAAAAACTCGGTTTATCTCGAATTCAAATTCAGGAATAGTTGTGAACGAATTTATTCGCTCGCGTATCGCATCCTTTCGATATGCCTTTCAAGGATGGGGCTATGTTTTGCGTACCCAACGCAATGCCTGGATCCATAGCGTCATTGCGACCGCGGTATTTGGTGTATGCCTGTGGCTTGAACTTCCCTTGCGAGACTGGGCGGTCGTCATTCTCACGGCTGCTTTTGTATTTTCTGCCGAGTTCATCAACACTGCCATTGAAGCTGTTGTAGATCTTGCGACCGAAGAACATCATCCACTTGCCAAGATCGGCAAAGATGTGGGGGCGGCGGCTGTGCTGGTGGCTGCTCTGGCAGCTGTGCTGGTTGGCTTGCTTATCCTCGGACCGCCGCTGTGGCAAAAAATATCTTCGATGTATATTTCTTAATGTGTACGATCATCCCTCACTCTTGGAGTCTCGAATGACCCTTTCTTTCAAATTTGGTACTGTTGGCTCGCCCAGCGGCACCCCTAAAAAACCAGGCGGTACGATCGGTGCCATCGCTTTTAGCAAGTCCATTGGTTTGGATACGCTGGAACTTGGCTGGGTACAATCGGTGCGAGTGAGCGAAGAGACTTGTGCCTTGATCAAAGCCGCACGAGATGAACATAAAGTAGCCTTGAGCGTCCATGCGCCATATTTCATCAACTTGAATGCACTGAGCGATGAGTGGCCCAAATCACGTAAACGCCTGATGGATGCAGCACATTATGGCTATCTCGCTGGTGTGACCGACATCATCTTTCATCCCGGCTCGTACTTTGGCAACGACCCTGCTGATGTGTTGAAGATCGCCATCCCGCGGCTCGAAGGCTGTGTGAAAGAATTACAAAAGAATGGTGATACGGTAACATTGCGCCCGGAAACGATGGGGAAATCTGCGATGCTCGGCTCGTTCGAAGATGCGCTCGCCATGAGCAAAGCAATGGATATGGTTCAGCCGTGTATCGATTTTGCTCATCTCCACGCCCGTCCCGGCGACGGTTCGATGAATACCTACGACGAATGGTCACGAGTGCTGGAGAAATACGGCAAGACCTTGGGCAGCAAAGCCTTGAAGAACCTGCACATTCATCTCTCCGGTATCGAGTATGGACCGAAAGGGGAAAAGAATCATCTCCCACTTTCTGAAGCGGACCTCGACCTGAAAGCTCTCTTCAAAGCCTTACATGAATTTAACTGCGGCGGACGCATTCTCTGTGAAAGCCCCATTATGGAAGAAGATGCCCTTGTAATGAAAAAGACCTGGATGAAAGTTAGTGGTGAAAAAGAAAAGTAGGTTGAACTGTATTCCCTGGTATTAACCAAAAACAAAAAATCGCCTCTGAATTTTTCAGAGGCGATTTTTTGTTTCTACTTTACGAATGGTTGAAAGAGATACCTTACTGACTTAGCCCTACATTGATCTCGTAGCTGTCTGGGTCATTTGACCCTGCATATTGATTATCGGCGTACGAGTCGTAGTAGCCTTGCGCTGCGAAGACCAGAGTGAACTCAGTGTTGCGTGGAATATCTGAGATGGTGTATTTACCGCTTGCGTCGGTTTCAAGGAATGTGTTCACATAACTATCTGCAAAGTCAGCGGCTTCCCATTCGTCATAGGTTGTGCCGGGAGTCAGGATGAAGACATAGGCACCTGGAATGGCGCTATTGGTGGCAGAGTCGTAAATTAAACCGTAAACTGTGATGGTATCTGAATTTGAGGCAGGTTGTTTCGGAAGCCCGCCGTTGTCGCTGTTCCCGCTGCTGCTTCCGCTGACGGTGACGTTCGTCGAACTGCCCAAGGGTGTCATGGCGTCCCCGGCGAAAATTTCCACTTTGTAAGTTCCGGCAGGCATGGGGTTGCCGTCGTTGGGTAGGTAGGTTGCAAACAGCCCGCTTTCGCCCCATTCCCAAGCGTAGCTATATTCTGCTACTTGTTCATTGTTCAGGAACCAGTGTTCCACCAATAGTTCGCCATCCGCCATGCCGGAATATTCGAATCCAGCAGCGAGACACAAGGTCGAGTCTCCATATGAGTTAACGGTGCTGTCTGCCCAATCGCATTTGTCTGCGGTGCTGCCAGTTGTATCCAGCCAGACGAAGCCGGATACCGATTCGTTTCCGCTGCCGGGGTTGCTCACCACACCAGACTGTGCATAGGTACTGGTGTATTGACGTCCAGATTGAGCGGCCTGAATAAGAGGCAGGGCAAGATTCACCGGGCGGATGCCGTTCAAAAAACCACCGATCGGCACACAACTATCATTTTGGTCAACGGTGCCGTCACCGTTCGTGTCTTGCACTTGGCGGCAATCGGAGGTTTCTGTATCGCGACTGGCGCTGGCGATGGTGGGTACACCGATGATATGACCGTTGCCATCCGCTGCCAGACCGCCAGAGTTCCCGCCAGAGATGGTGGCGTCGGTCTTGATCCATGCGCGGTCGCCAAGCTGGTCTTCCGCAGAGAAACCAGAGACGGTTCCCTTTGTAAAGGTGATGGTATTCCCGCCAATGGCAGGGAAGCCGAAAATGTTAATGTTATCGCCCACATGCACAGAATCTGAATTGCCCAATTGCACATACGGCAGGTTCAGGCTGTTGGGGTCTATGGCAGTGCCGTTGATGTTTGCGGTGATCTGAATGACCGCAAGGTCAAGGAAGCCGTCCACGGCGAGGACCTTGGCTGTGTAGGAAGGCACGGCAGGCTTGTCTTCAGATACGATCATGGCAACACCAAGTGCGTCCGGTTCGCTTTCGGGTTCGCCTTGTGAAGCAGGGCTGGCAACATGTGCATTGGTGAGGATCAAGCCGGTGGGGGTCAGGATCGTCCCAGAGCCAACGTAACCGGGCACCAGTTCGCCGTTTTCATCAAAGAGACCGAAGATCTGCACCGTGGCAGCGATCAGGTTGGCACGGGTTGCCGAAGACAACTGCGCATCAGACACCGGCTCATCGACAGGGGTAAGCGGTTCCACTGCTGGAGAAGCAGCTTTACACGCCAGAGTGACGATGGCAAGGATGGAGATAAACGCCCATAAGTGTTTGTTGAAAGTAGGTTTCATGCTCGCCTCGTATTATTAAAACTTGATCGATTCAAGGAAGAGATGAAATCTTCCGAGATCAAGATCGTAATTCTTTTCATCCGCCTGAAAAGAAACCACAATGGCACGGTCACCGTTCAAGTAGACCAGATCAGTGCCATGCACCACACTCGGGAAGGCGGCATGGGTCACATCCGGGTTGGATTCGACGAAGACGTAATCGATCATATAGGCGTTGCGCCCATTCCTGTCGATCACTTCCTGCTGGTCAAGCATACGAAACGCGACCAGGCTCTGTGCGTGCTCTAGCACCACAAGGCTTGCCACTTCAGAGGTCGTCGCTTCGGATGAGATTGCAACCTGACGAATGACGTACGTCGCGCCAAAGCCGCTTGAGTTGATATCGACCGAACGAAATAATTCTTCGCCGGATGCGCCGACTTGTAACCAACCTTTGGGTGCATTGGCTGTAATACCTTCCGCCTCAAAGGGAACCGAAGCGTTTTCGATGCTCGATTTATAGAACCATCCTAATGTAAGCGCGATAACGGTTATAAGAATGACGGCAAGTTCTGCGAAGCGGTCACCGAGGGAAACTTGTTTGTGTTCCATATCTGTTCTCCTACTTCCCAGCCTGCATGGTGACATTACGATGCACCAGCCTGAGGATGACACCCGTAGTCACCAGCGCGACAACCGCGGCAAGGATCAATCCCATCCATGTATTGGTAGTGGAGCCGTTCAGAGTAATGGTGGGGCGGTTAAGGATGCCCAAGAGCCAGTTGAATAACCCATTGAAAACGGCAGCCAGAGAAATGCCGAGCGGCATCCACCAGATCGGCTCGGATTCAAATTTGGCGCGCCCGAGGAAGTATCCCGTAATGCCGGAGAACGCTGCCTGTGCCAGTGCGACGACCGCCATGCGCAGAATGCCTGTGCCGAGATCCACGCCTCCGTTCGAGATGACAAAGTTGATGTTCAGCATGGTGGCATAGCCCAACCCGGCGGCGGTGGCGTAGATTACACCATCGGTGGGCTCATCAAATTCTTCTGAATGATAAATGCCATAACGGACGGCGGCATATTTTAGAAATTCTTGTGTGAAGCCCACGACTAGAATGCCGCCCAGGATGGTGGTCAACGTGTCGTTGCGGATCCAGTGGGAGACACGAAATACCTTCTCTACCATCGGTATGCCGACCGCTGCTGCCAGTAAGCCGCCAAGCAAGAATACTCCCATTACAAACCCCTTGGGTTCGGGTTCTGCACTGTCTTGCAGGTAGAAAAAGATCAGCCAGATAAAAGCGGGAACAAGTGCAAGGAAAACGCCGGTCAACACCAGGGTGGTTGGGGTGAAGGTGGGGTGGAGGGCGTTATCTAGAACATAGACAAGCCCTACGAAGGCGCACAAGCCGATAACGAGCAGGAACTCGTCACGCCAGACATGCTTCCGTTCATGAATTGATTTTGATTCACTCATGGAATTCTCTCTCCTTTTGGTTTATGGCATCATCATAGTGAAAAGGCGGTAATCAGTCAATAGGACTACTGGTTTTTGTAAACAGGGCAGGTTTCAGCGAAGCGGAAACTCAAAGATGGGCAACCAACCCAAAAGTAGTGGGGAGAAGCGAGAACATGTACGCGTCAAGGATCTGTTCGCGGACGGTGATCCGGTTTCGCAGGATGCCCTCGTAATGGGCTCCGGCTTTTTCAGCAACGCGCTTGCTGGCTTCATTTCCTTCCGCAATGACGATCTCAGCGCGGATGGTGCCCGCCCTTTCGAAGGCAAACCGTGCAGCCAGTTTTGCCGCACGGACGGCAATGCCCCTGCCGCGTTTGGGTGTGCGTACCCAGTACCCGAGGTTGCAGAATTTATAGATCGGATGGAAGTGACTCAGCCCGCACCCGCCTAAAAATTCCCCCGTGATTGCATCGGTGATGGCAAAGGAATATAGTGCGCCGCGTGACCACTCGGAACGGGTGATGATGATGAAATCACGCGCCACGTTGAGCGTGTATTTTTCGGTTGCCCAACTCATCCAGGGGGTTAGTTCTGGCAGCGACTCTTTTACCGCAGTATAGAGTTCCTTTTCTTCGCCAAATTCATACGGACGTATCACAATAACTCCATCAGTCATTTTTGCAAATGGGAACATGGTTTTGTTGACCTCCTATGAGCCGCTTTATCCTTTTATTCGGCAGAAAAGAGTTTTATTCCTGTACGGAATTTAGTTTGTTTCGTATGCTTGTATGTCTACAGTTGGTTAAATAAAAAAAAGAGACACATCTTCACATTGCGTGTGGGTGTGTCTCTTCATAATTTCCGGCTGTGACGAAAAAATCAGGATATGTAATCTCTCAAATTGTGTTCCACTGCATAGGCAGCTGCCTCGGCGCGGTTATTCACATTTAACTTGGAGAGAATGCTGGAAACGTAATTACGCACAGTGCCTTCCCCGAGGAAGAGGTTTTTGGCGATCTCGCGGTTTGTTTTGCCTTCGGAAACAAGCAGAAGTACGTGCTTTTCCTGCTGGCTCAGGTGAGCAAATGCAGAGGCTTCTTCCTCTTTTACAGCGCGGCGTACTTCCTGGAAAACACGCTGGGTCACGGCAGGGTCAAGCAGGGCTTCACCACGTCCAACCGATTCAAGCGCTTTGATCAAGTCTTCGCTGCCAATCTGCTTGAGGATGTATCCTGAAGCTCCCGCCCGAATGGCAGAGAAAAGCATCTCATCCTCGGCATAAGAGGTTAGCATAATGACTTTGGTGCTGGGAAATTGATTGATAATTTGTTCGCAGGCTTCAATACCAGATGTGCCCGGCAGACGGATGTCCATTACAACTACATCCGGTTTGAGCAAAGCAGTTTGTTCCAACGCTTCCCGCGCCGAACCCGCTTCGCCTACCACATCAAAATGGGGGTGTCGTTCCAACAGGGATTTCAACCCTAGCCGCACAACTTCGTGATCGTCAACCAGAATAATTCTTTGTTTCTTCATGGGAGCTATTTTACCGCAGGAAATGGGAAAAACGGGCAAAAACTACAGATTTTGGGCGCTTTTTAACAATTTCAGGTGTTCTTCCAAATGAGCTAGTCCGCGCTCTGCCCAAAGCTGCAAAGTAAGCTCTTTGCCCAAGGCTTCGTGACTGCTAAGGCGCGACCAAACGCTTTGTGATGCGTTTTTCAATACATCATGTATCTCGTGAATGCTGGCAGAAAATTCACTCAAAATCATATCCAACGGCTCTCGGGGATCGTAGTGTTCTGCCATCCAAACCTCAGGGTCGAAGTTCAGGAACTCCGGCTCATCCTCATTCAATGTGCGGCGGATGCGCATTCCATATACTTCGTGATCAATTCCGCGAACATGAAATGCAAATTGATGCGCCGACCAGCCGCCATTTATGCTCGCAAGCGGATCTGCATACGATTTGCATGCTTCGCAAAATTCACTTGTCGCTTCGTGCAAACGTGCCAGTAATTTTTCGCGATACTCGATCAGTTCTTTCATGCATCCTCCAGTGCTTTTAGTGCCTCATCCAGGTTTGAAACCGAAAATACCTGCACACCAAACGGATTCAATTCCCGACTCAATTGTTGGGATAGCTCTCCCAACCCTGCCTTGCTTGTAAGGAATGCCCCCGCCTCCTTCTCCTTTTCGCCTGCACCTGCAACCAGGTTTAAGATCACACCTGAGCCTTTCGCGCGCATCACCCGCCCCACCGTCTGAGACATTAAGAAGGCGCCCGTTAGGTTTACATCGAGAGTGCGGTGCCAATCCCATTCATCCATATCCAAAAGCCGGTTATGCGGTTCGACTGCCGCATGATTGACCAGAACATTGATCGCGCCGAAATCATCTTCCACGCTTTTTGCCAGCATTTGCGCCCCAACCTTTTTTGCCACATCTTCAACGTAAGCTTTGGCTTGCCCGCCTTTCGCGCGGATGCCCGCCACAACCTCCTCTACATTGATGGGGGAGATGTCGTTCGCAGCGACGATGGCGCCGCGTGCCGCCAGTTCCTCTGCCAGTTTACGTCCAATACCTTTGCCTGCCCCAGTGATCAATACTACTTTGCCCTTCAATTCGTCCATCCTTTCAATTCAAACTGTACCAGATACCGGGTGTTGCTATTCACACACCGGGATCGAATCTTTATTCTCGTTGGCATTCAATGGCATCCCAAAATAAGGCGAAGGATCGTAGGTGTTCTTGATCTCAAGCTCATTCAGGAAATTTCCAAACCCATCATCTTTAACCACCGAAATGTGCAAGTGGACCCCCACAGGGTTCGCAGGGTCACCTGAGTAATTGCCTTGATATCCAAGAAATGTGCCTGCTTCAACAAATACTTCCTTTGTGCCTTGTGGGAATTCAGGCGATACAAAGGAATTTCCATTGGGATCTGCCATGTGGGTATAGTACACCCATATTTGCCGGGACGGTTCCAGCGGGTCTTCAGGCACGCGGATAATGACCGTGGAGATCCAATCTGCCTGACGTGTGAGGTACCCGGAATACGCTGCTACCACGGGCGTTACACCTACATCTGTCCCGCCGAAAATATCCAGCCCGGAATGGCGATGACCCGGTCGAAAGGAATCGTCCCAAATGTAACCGACCATGCCATTGGTCGGGAAAATGAACGGAGCTCCGGCGCATTTCGATCCGCTGGTCATCATCAGGCTGGAGAACGAGGCGGGGTTACGGATCCAATCGATGACCTGTACAGTACGAGCAGCCGATTTTCCACTTCCTTGGGTGAAGTACAAATAAATTCCTGCAACCGCAATGGCAACAGGGATCATAAGAATGGGGAAAGTCTTTTTTGACATCTCAAGAATTATAACTGCCGGGCAGAAGTAGGTAAATTTTCTTACAAAAAACCTACCGATCGTTATTCAATTTCTTACACTGCCGATTTAATATTGGCGCATTGATACAAACAAAAGGAGATATTCAATATGACCCTCTATATTCAACCTTACCCGTTCCGCCGTATGGTTCGCCACACTGCCCAGCCTCAGCCCCGTTCCCTTAGTGTTAACGTCCGTGAGGAAGATGACGCCTACGTTCTCTCTGCCCTCGTTCCCGGCTTAAGCGCCGACGACCTGAACATTCAGGTGTTGGAAAATATCGTCAGCATTGAAGGCGAATACAAGGACGATGAAGCGTCCTTCCTGTTGAGCGAACTGCCGCGTGGAGCTTTCCGTCGCAGCCTGCGAATGCCCGCTGAAATCGATTCAGAAAAGGTCGAGGCAAAGATCGCAGATGGCGTCCTGACGCTTCACCTCCCCAAGGCAGAATCTGCCCGTCCGAAGAAGATCCAAGTGAGAGTTCACTAAAAAAGTAGGTCACGCCAAAAGCGTGACCTACTTTTTTACCGTTATAATTCCCGAACTCTATGTTCTGGAGAAATTCTGTGCGTGTAAAACAAACTCTTTTCGTACTTCTTTTCGTCGCGATTCTGACGGCTTGTGGTGGAAATGACGTTCCGGAAGTTGCCGCCCCTACAGTCGTTCCGTCTCACACTCCGCCGCCATCTGCCACACCCATTCCAACTTTATCCACACCGCTGGCTTTGCTGATTCTGCCATCTGATCTGGATAAAGAGACTTCTGACCTTTATCAGAAAACCGTCTATGACCTGGCGCTTGCCTCCGGTTTTCGTTTTCAAGTTCGCAACGGCATCACACCAGAAGATCTGGCAGACCCTACGTTGAAGGTTGTCATTGCCCTGCCCCCAGACCCGGGTGTGGCAAATTACGCTCCCACAGCACCAAATGTACAATTCCTTGCGGTTAACATTCCCAACCTGACCGCCGGTGCGAATATCAGTGTCCTGGCACCGAACACGCAGGTGGAATTGCCAGCCTTTTTGGCTGGTTATACCCTGGCGATGATGGTCGAAGAATTTAAGATCGGCATGCTATACCCTGAAGGTGAACCCAACGCCCAAGCCGCATTGAACGCCTTTAGTAATGGTATGCGCTATTACTGTGGTTTATGCGAAGGCATCTACTTTGACCCGGTCACATACCCGGCTATATTGGGCATCCCTGCCAGCGAAGACCCCGCCAAGTTCGGTGGTTACGCCAATGTACTTATCAACGATCAGGATGTCTCTGGTCTGTATATTTTCCCATCCATTGCCAGCGATGATTTTCTTTCATATGTTGGTACGCAGGGTGTCTACCTTGTGGGCGTTTCCAGACCGGAGCCGCGCCCCGGCGGTTGGTTGATGACCATTTCGCCAGATACCATCAAGGCTATTCAAACAGCCTGGCCCCAGTTGATCGCTGGTCAGGGCGGGCAGAACGTTCAATCTCCGCTAGGCATAGCAGACGTGGATACAGGCGTCCTTACTGAAGCAAAGCTGCGGCTTGTGCGGGAAACATTAGACGCTCTGATTGCCGGGCGTATCCTCCCATCAAACCCATAAAAAAATGACGGGCATTCGCCCGTCATTTTTTTATACCCATATTTGTTGTGCCGATAGCCTGCGCGGAACGATCCAATCATGCCGTGCCAGCCACGCCAACGATTTGATCAGCAGAGCCATCGGGCTGATGGCGTCGGTGACGGTTTCGTCCACTCCGGCGCGGTGATATTCCAGAACATCAATATTTGTGTGCCCCGAATTTAGCAGCAGAAGCGTACCATTGGTGGTGGCGCGTAATTCTTTGCAAAGCGAAAGGCGTTCTCCATCAGGCAGGTCGATATCCAGAATGATCAGGGTGGGGGAGACTAACCGCGAAGCAGTCAACCCTTCCTGGGCAGTGGGTTCACTGATAACACGGCAGTTTCTCTGTTCGAAAAGGGTTTTCCAAACCCGTGCCATATCCACATCCTGTGAAATGATGAGGACGTTATGCTGTTCAATTTGGTTAGAATTGGGTTTTGTGGTGTTCATGATTACCTCGTTTGATACTATGTTGCTGAAACCGGACAAAAAGGTTCTCTGGTTTAGTCCCCCAAACATCCTGCTTGACGCCCCCTCAATTCACATGATAAACTCTAACTACCTTAACCAAGGAATTTACAAGAAAGGAGCGCACTACCATGTTTAATTTCAAATTCTTCATCGTTTCTGCAGCAACCAGCCCTGCTGGTGTTGATCGTAGTGCGCCTGTTCGTCGTTAGGTAAATCTCAACCTTTACGACCACGGCGCGCCAAGCCCGTGGTCGTTTTTGTTTAACCGCTCAAAACGGCCACGGGAGCATCTCTTGTGACCGTTTTTTTTATTTGAAAAGAAGGAAATCATGTTTACCATTGAGAGCCAATTACTTGAAGCTCAGGATGTCCGTTTAGGTCCCATTGACCATGAAACGCATCCCCTTATCGAATCCAAATGGACTCATGACGCCGAATTCATGTGCCAGATGGAGTTGCGTCCTACACACCCGTTGACGCCTGCAATGGTGCGAGAGCAGTATGAAACTGTCGAGAAGGATGTGACTGAGTTGCAGAACCTGTTCTACTTCACCATCCGCGTTCGGGATGATGACCGCTTTATTGGCAAAGCGCTGATCGAGTGGGTGGACCGTTCCGCCGGCAACGGCTATCTTCGATTGGGAATCGGAGAGCCGGGGTTTCGCCGCAAAGGATACGGCTCACAGGCATTGAGCCTGTTGCTCAGTTACGCCTTTGACGAGTTGGACCTATACCGTGTTACAGCGGTAGTGCCTGCATACAACCTGGGCGCTTTACGCTTGTTCCAGAAATTTGGTTTTATGGAAGAAGTTCGCCGTCGCAGAGTGTTGTACTGCGGTGGCGAATTATGGGACGTTATCGCTTTCGGCTTGTTAAATGCCGAATGGAGAGAATCCAAGCTGGCGCAGGAGTGATGCGTTTCTGTGCCGGATTGAAATGAAATGGAGGTATTGAATTATGAATGAAAATCCGCTTCTTGCCTCAGGGCTGAAGCTGCGTGCCGCTTCCCGATCAGATCTGCACGCTGTAGCAGACCTGATCTATGCCGTGAGTGAAGCCGATGGCGATGTGACCGTCGCCACCACGCCTGAAGAGTTGGAGCATGCCTGGAATGAAGAAGGCTTCATGCTGGAGACCGATGCCTTTGTGGTCGAAACCAGTGATGGGCGTATTGTTGGCTACGAAGAACTTTTTAATGAAAAAGGCTACGCCGACTTAAACGTGGATGGTTATGTTCACCCTGATTTTGAGGGGCAGGGTATTGGCACGGCGTTACTGAAACGTATTGAAGAGCGTGCCACTGAATTGATGAAATTTGCTGACCCTGATCTACGGGTTTTTATGCGTGTAACCACTGATAGCAGGAACAAAGCAGGGCATATTTTGTTCACAGAATTAGGCTATCACCTTGTCCGTTATCACTGGCGAATGGAGATCAAATTGGACACACCTCCGCCTGCATTCAGCCTGCCGAAGGGAATCGAGCTGCGTCCATTCGATATGGAAGCGCATGCCCGCTTGTTGTGGCAGGCGGATAATGAGGCGTTCGGCGAGCACTGGGGCAGCCATGAAACTACATTTGAAGAGTGGACTTTCCGAAAATTCGGTCGCCCTGACTTCGACCCGAACTTATGGTTGGTGGCTTGGGAGGGTGACCAGATCGCAGGCTACTCCCAGAATCGCTTCCGAATGGGCATTGGCTGGGTGGGGACGTTGGGCGTCCTCAAACCGTGGCGGAAAAAGGGACTGGGGCTGGCGTTACTCCTTACCTCGTTCGCAGATTTTTACCAGCGCGGCATGCCAACTATTGGGTTGGGGGTGGATGCCTCGAATAAAACCGGTGCCACCCGCCTGTACCAGCGTGCCGGGATGAGCATTGCCACCGAATTCACTACCTTTGAGAAGGAACTTCGCCCAGGGCGGGCGCTGGAGGATGCCGGGGTACGAGAGTAGAAGCCATTTTGGGAATTCCCTAAATTTGATTCGCAAGGGGGAAAAAATCGGGGTAGAATCAGATTTGCGATCAAATCCACGAAAGGGCGTTCCCATGTTAAACCTTCGTTGTCTTTATTGTCAGACCCCATTTACAGTCGGAAGAGCGGAAATGCTTACCGCGCTTGTTACCATGGATGAAAAGAACCAAAATCATCACGATGCACATTGCCCGCGCTGCCGACGCGCCAACTCCATTTCCCGTCAGCGGATGGAACTGTTCTTCCCGAACTGGCGTGAGGCTGCCAAACAAGCAGCGTCCATGCCTGCCGGTGAGGTTTCGGCTTCTGCCGCGTTGAAAACGGAACCCCTGCCAAAAGCAGTGAAGAGTGCGGCGGTTAAACCCGCAGCCACCAAGAAAGCGGGTGCCAAACCCGCCGCTTCGCGGCAACGCGCTTCAAAGCCTGCGTCTGCTAAAAAGACGACCACATCTTCGAAGGCAACCAAACCGGCTAAGCCGGCTTCGAAACCCAAGAAGAAGTAGTTTTACTGGCTTCAACTTTTGACCCGCAGGTGACCCTCTCATGCCTGCGGGATTTTTTATACCTATTTAGGTCATAAAAGAATGGATCATTGTATGAAACTTCAAGCGGTTTTTTTTGATTTTGGCGGTGTTATTCAGCGCACTGAATATCAGGCTCCGCGCCAACAGTTGGCGCAGCGCTTTAATATGGAATATGAAGACATTGATAATATCGTTTTCAACAGCCCAACAGCGAAACAAGCGACAGTGGGGGAGCTTTCTGTACAAAAACACTGGCAGGCAGTTGCCAAACGCTTGAAGGTGGGCAAAGACCAGATCGCTGCCGTCGAAAATGATTTTTTCGCAGGCGATGTGATCGACCATACTATTGTTGCATATTTGCGCTCGTTGCGTCCGCGTTTGAAGACGGGGTTGATCAGCAATGCCTGGTCAGATATGCGTGAGTACCTCATCCGTAAAAAATTGGACGACGTGTTCGACACATTGACCATTTCGGCAGAAGTAGGTGTGGCAAAGCCTGAGGCAAAGATCTACCGCCTCGCGTTGGAGCAGGCACAGGTCGAGGCAGAGGCGGCGGTCTTCGTCGATGATGTGCCTGCAAATATCGAAGCTTGTGAGAGTCTTGGCATGAAAGGCATTCTCTTTAAAGACCCGCAAGCAGCGATGCAGCAGTTAAGAGATATTTTGAAAGCATGAGTCATGGAAGAAAACTCTAAATTATTTATTCGAGACCTTGGGAATGGATTGCTCTTGAGGCGCGGCTCTGTTGCAGATGCGGCGGCGCTGGTGGACATTAATAGCCGCATGCACAGCGACGACGGACCCGATAAGCCAGACCCAGGCATTGGGGCGTGGATCCATGATCTGGTTACGAAACCACACCCTACCCTGAAGCCGGGCGATTTCACCATTGTCGAAGAGTCTGCCTCTGGAAAGATCGTTTCTACGCTATGTCTCCTTCCGCAGATGTGGACGTTTGATGGTATTGAGTTTGGCGTGGGGCGACCGGAACTGGTGTGTACCTTGCCTGAATTTCGCAGGCGCGGATTGGTGCGAGCCCAGATGGAAGAAGTTCACAAATGGAGCGAATCGCGTGGGCATTTGGCGCAGGTCATAACGGGCATTCCCAACTACTACCGTCAATTTGGGTACGATATGGCGTTGAATCTTTCCGGCGGGCGGAGAGGTTTCGAGGCAAATGTACCTGTTTTGAAAGAAGGTGAGTTGGAACCGTTTAGCATTCGCTCGGCAGGGATGGATGATGTCGATTTTATTTTTCAGTTGTATGAAAAATACGAAGAGCGATTTGGTATCTCGTGCAAACGTACACCAGAGATCATTCACTATGAAATGAGCGACAAGAACGTTTTGAACATTAGTCGTTATGAGCATATGGTGATCGAAGATTTGAAGGGTACACGAGTCGGCTTTTTCGAACACTCTGTTAACTTATGGAATGGTGGAGTGACGTGTCAGTATTTTGCGCTCATCGATGGAGCATCCTGGATGGAGGTGTCGCCAAGTGTGACGCGTTATTTGTGGAAGAAGGGCGCTGAGTATGCCGAGCGCGATTCTCTGCCAAATACATCTTTCGGCTTCAATTTGGGGGAGAGCCATCCTGTATATGAAGTGATGGAAGATAGATTACCTGTCCTTCGTAAACCCTATGCGTATTTCATGCGTGTGCCCGATCTGGCTGCTTTCCTTAACCATGTCAAGCCTGCCTTGGAAAAGCGTTTAGCTGACTCGGTTGCGGCAGGGTATTCCGGTGAGTTAAAGATCGGGTTTTACAAGGATGGTCTGCGTATGGTCTTTGAACGAGGGAGAATTCCCCTCATTGAATCAACCCGACCAGATTCGTATGCCGATGTTTCTGCTGCCTTCCCAGACCTAACCTTTTTGCATTTACTATTCGGTCATCGCAGTCTGGACGAATTGCGACACGCTTTTATAGATTGTTTTGTGCAGGATAATGCAGCGCGCGTCTTGTTGAATGGACTTTTCCCCAAGCGTTTGTCTGCTGTGCTTCCGGTCTCATAATTTGAGTCTTAGTCATCCTGAGGAGCGTTTTTCGCGACCGAAGGGTCTCTACCTTGTGTAAGAGACCCTTCGGTCGCGTTCCGGTTCGCGGAACGATCCCCCAACTACGGGGGAATGAGGCGGCAGGTGTGGAAGAAACGACTACATCGTGGAACTTGGTCCGTTTTTTTACCCATACAAGAGTGCAAAGACTGTTAATTGACGCATTGTGACTTTACCAAGTATAATTTTGCACACTCCCTCGCTGAAGGGATTTAGAGGAATTATGGCGCTGCGCGGTAATTTACGAGACTTTACGATCACACAACTCTTGAACCTCATTAATCTCGCCAACAAAACGGGAACGCTGGTGATCGATGGGGCATCGGAACAGGCGTATGTCTCGTTTCGGGAAGGGAAGTTGGCGTATGCGCGGATCGGCAAGGAAGATGGCAGCCTTGCTTCGGTTCTTTATAAATCGAGCAAGATCAATGCCAATCAGTACAAAGCCATTATTGACCGTTCCGGTCAAATGTCTGATAAGGAATTAGGTTTGTTATTGATCAACGCGGGTTACGTTTCGCGTGATGACATCCTTTTGAATTTACAGGTTTATTTTACAGACCAGATCCGACGCCTCTTCACCTGGGTGGAAGGCGTCTTCCGTTTCGAGAATGAAATGCTCCCGCCAGACGACCGTATCAATGTACGGCTTGACCTGGAAAATATCATCATCGAAGGCTCACGGCAGCTGCGTGAACTGGAACAGCTGCAAGATGAAATTCCCAGCCTGGATATGGCACTCAAGTTCACCGAGCGTCCTTTGACCAATGTCAACTTGAGCGTGGACGAATGGAAAGTGGTTAAGTTCGTAGACCCGAAGAACACCATGCGTCAGATCGCAAAGACGAACAAATTGACAGAGGTGGAGGTTCGCCGCATCGTATACGGATTGTTGCAGGCAGGGCTAGTGGAATTGGTCCGTCCGGCTAATGCACCGACCCCGCAGGCTGCAAAGCCGCTTGCTCCGCAGGAAATGGAAGATAAGAAGAATTTGGTCAATAAACTGATCGGCCGTATTCGCTCATTATAATTTTTTGAGGCCGAAAGGATAGGAATTATGCAAACGGTCAAAATGGTAGTCACAGGTCCCTTCAGCGCTGGTAAGACTCAGTTCATTCAGTCTGTCAGCGAGATCGATGTGGTTGCCACAGAACGAAAGATTTCCTCGGATGAGGAACGCTCCGTCAAATCTGCCACCACCGTGGCGATGGATTTCGGGCGCATTACAGTAGACCAGGATCTGGTTCTATATCTCTTTGGCACTCCCGGGCAGAAGCGTTTCGATTTCATGTGGGAGATCCTCTCTGAGGGCATGTTGGGATTCATCGTTATGGTGGATAGCACCCGCCCCGAGACCTTCCGTGAAGCGCGCTCCATTCTTGAAACTTTCCGCGCCTATGCGCCCACACCCTTTGTGGTCGCTGCGAACAAACAGGATAAGGAAGATGCCTGGGACCTCGAGGATATGGGTCATGCCCTGCGCCTCGATAAAAGTACAAAGTTGCTGCCGTGTGTGGCAACAGACCGCAACTCCGTCAAGACCATTTTGCTTGAATTGCTGTACAGCATCATGAGCGAGATGGAGGGGAAATAGCGGGCGGGTGATTTCTTGCCGTGTCTTCAATTACAACTGATCAAGGTATCGTTCATTACGAGGTTTTTGGCAGGGGGAAGCCTGTCATCCTTTTGCATGGTTATCAAGGTTCCTGGGGGCTTTGGCAGGAGACCATGGCATATTTGGGAGCGTTTTATCGCACCTACGCTCTTGATTTTTGGGGATTTGGGGAATCGGGTACCAAACGTTCTACATATGCAGTAAAAGATTTTGTTGGTCTTGTCTATCAGTTCATGGATCAACTGGGTATTGTACGCGCTCCGTTGGTGGGGCATAGCATGGGCGGTACGGTTAGTTTGATGACCGCCATTCAACATCCCGATCGGGTGCAAAAAGTGGTCGTGATCGGTTCGCCCATTTCCGGGTCTTCGCTTTATTTCTTTCCGCGGGTGTTTGGGTATCGCGCTTTCGGTTGGTTGACTTATCATAACCTGTGGATCTACAAAGGTTTTTACCGCATCCTTTCCCCTTTTTATTCGAAGGACAAGAATTGGGCGCAGATGATGGACCGCGATGTTTCACGAACCTCCCTTGAGGCGTTCTTTTCCAGCATTGGTTCTCTGCGCCGCACAGACCTACGCCCAAGCCTGCACACGATCCAGTGTCCGGTGATGGGCATGTACGGTGATACGGATATTGTGGTTAACCCCAACCAGTGGAAGCCCCTGCTGGATGGCGTTGCCAATGTCCGCGTGGAACGTTTCAATAAGGCGGGTCACTTTATCATGTTGGATGAGCCGATCAGTTTTAACCAGAAACTAAAGAATTTCCTCGACGAAGATATTCCTGCCTCATGAGTGAAACAATTTATCATTACCCCAATAAAATGGGAAGGATCATCCTTCTCGGTATGGAGGAAGTGATTGGTAAGGGCGGCTTGGATGCCGTCCTGAACATCGCTTCAATGGATGATCTGGTAGTCTCTCATTCGTCCGCAGTCAACGAGCGGACGTTTTCTTTTGAAACGGTGAGTCAGCTTCATCTGGCGTTGGAGCGGGTCTACGGTCCGCGCGGGGGGCGAGGGCTGGCGTTGCGAACTGGACGTTCCAGCTTCAAATATGGGATCAAGGAGTACGGTTCCATCCTTGGGTTGACTGAGATGGCATTCCGTCTGTTGCCGCTCCCGACCAAGTTGCATACGGGTGCGCGTTCATTTGCCGACCTGTTCAACAAGCAAACCGACCAGCAGGTGCGTGTAGAAGAAACAAACACCCAGATCTTTTGGCATATCGACCGTTGCCCGCTTTGCTGGGAAAGGACGGCGGAAGAGCCGGTCTGTCACTTGGCGGTTGGGCTTTTGCAAGAGGCGCTGTACTGGTTAAGTGGGGGGAAGGTATTCAGCGTGGAAGAAACCGCCTGTCATGCACGCGGCGATGCCTGCTGTACGATCACGATCCAGAAAACCCCTTTAACCTAGTAAAATCGCAATCATAATGCCCTTTTTATGGCATGCCTTAAGGCACGCTTTGATTTATAATTCCAACTATGTTAAAGATCATCCTTCATGCGCCGAATCAGATCATGCCGTTTTGCGAACCTGCGCGTGAACTTCGGATCCAAAATTCTCCGCTTTGGCTTCATCAGCGCAACCTGCTTGCCCCATATGTGACTCGTGAAATGGAACTAAAGCAGGGGGAGCGTCTTCAGCCGGTACGCGAACAAGCCATTGTCTACCGTGATAACCTATTTTTTGATGAACCATTTATCACAGAGTTCATGAAACAGGCTTTGAAGTTAAACCGACCCGTGCGGGCGGCGTTCCGGGCAGATGACCCGGCTTTCCGCGAGCACGCCTTGCCGCTTTCAATATCTTATACGCCTGCAGGGAGTTTATATCTCGCCGACCTGTGGTATTACCCCAACGGACCGGTGGCGGGCGCTGAGCCGCTTGTGATCGATATGCAAGCGCGCGAGATCGGTTATTATCACGTTCCCACCTATATGGGTGACCAGAGTGGCGACCTTGTCTTCCAAGTGCCGTTGCGCTCCTTGATCGCGATTGACTCCTGGGTACATATCTTTATTGCCGATATGGTTTTCGGGCAATTTGCACGCGGGGCACGGTTTGAAAAGCGCCTCAATGAAGACCTTAATTTTAAGTTGAAGATCCTTGGCAAAGCTATTTTTGAGGGACGTCAGGTGTTGGAATGTTCTGAGTTGGTGAAAGTGGGTAAAGGTTGTGTTATCGACCCAAGCGCCGTGATCCATGGACCAACGATCATTGGCGATAATGTGACCATCAATGCGGGGGCAGTCATTGAGAACTGTGTTATTGGTAATAATGTCAACGTTTCTCAGGATGTGCAGTTGATGCTTTCAGTAGTGGGGGATGGTGCCTTTTTGCCCTTTCGCACCGCTCTGTTCATGACGACCATTATGGAAAATACCATGGTGGCGCAAAATACCTGTCTGCAAATGTGTGTGGTGGGGCGGAACACCTTTATTGGTGCTGGTTCTACTTTTACCGATTACAACTTGATCCCTGCTCCGATCCGCGCACGGGATGGGAACGGCGATTTGAGTGTTTCCAATCGCCCGGTATTGGGCGGGGCGGTGGGACATAATTGCCGCATCGGTTCTGGTATGGTTATTTACCCGGCACGCACAATTGAGTCAGATGTGGTGTTGGCGGCTTCGGTAGAACGCCGTGTGATCGACCGCGATATTACCTTTGACCAGAGCGACCACCACAAACAAAAGCTTGCACACCTGCACCAAACCCCATATCACAAGAAATCGAAGGCAGAGTCCTGGTAATGGATAGTTTCGCGTTCATCATTCACCCCATCGATCCCAAGCGCGATGTCAGCCGAAAATACCCGTTCTTAGGGAAAGTGCTCAGTGAGCGCCAAATCGACTTTTTTTCCACTTTTTTCCCTCCAGTCTACATTTCAGAGATTGAGGGGATCACCTCTCAGGCTACGGGCAAGCAGATAAAGGGCTGGTTCCTTGCATGTCCGTATACTCCCAGGCGCATGATGCAGTTGCCGGAGCGCACGGTCTATCGTAAAATTATCCAGACAGGTCACGCGGCGGAGAAGCTTGGCGCCAATATTCTCGGGTTGGGTGCGTTTACCTCGGTGGTGGGGGATGCCGGTGTGACCATTGCTAAAAACCTCGAAATTCCCGTCACTACCGGTGATTCGTACACAGTGATGATGGCGGTGCAGGCTGTCCGTGAGGCGGCGAAGGTCATGGATATCAAGATGACAGAGGCGACGGTTGCCGTTGTCGGAGCCACCGGTTCCATTGGGCGCGTCTGTGCTGAAATTTTGGCTGGAGAGGCCGCCCGGACCTTGCTCATTGCCCGGGACGAGAAAAAACTTGAAGCTCTGCGCGACAGGCTCAAGCCCCAGGCGCGAAGCGAGCTTGTCATCAGCACGAAGATGGATGTATTGAATGAGGCGCAGCTGATCCTGACGGTGACGAGCGCGATCCATGATGTCATCCATCCGGAGCATTTAAAGCCCGGTAGTGTGGTTTGTGACGTGGCTCGTCCTCGCGATGTTTCTGCAATGGTCGCGGCGGTGAGAGATGATATATTAGTGATTGACGGCGGCATGGTGGATGTGCCCGGTCCCGTCAATTTCCACTTCAATTTTGGTTTTCCGGAAGGTAAAGCCTACGCCTGTATGGCAGAGACGATCGCCTTGGCGTTGGAAGGAAAATTTGAAGATTACACGGTAGGTAAGGAATTTACGCTCAGCCGTGTGCAGGAAATCACTTCGATCGCTGAGAAACATGGGTTTCGAATGAGCGGCTTCCGCTCTTTTGAACGAGAAGTGACCGAGGAACAGATCGAAGCCGTCCGCCGTAATGCCCGTCGTGGACGTGCTTATAAAGTACCGAAATAAACAACGCAAAGAACAGTGTTGCTTGAGCGAATTTTCAACCTACGAATTGAAAAATTTTTGACAAGCGGCAGGAGGCTTAAATGGGAACTGCTCGCCTTTTGGTAGTGGAAGACGATGTCGACATTGCCAACATGCTAAAGATCTATTTCACGGGATTGCAATATGATGTTGATGTTGCCAACCGTGGACGTGACGCGCTGGAGAAAACCCGGCAGGTCTTGCCGCACCTGATCGTGCTGGATATCATGCTGCCGGATATCGACGGGTACGAAGTCTGCCGTACCTTGCGCACCAATACACGCACCAGTCATATTCCAGTCATCTTTCTGACGCAGAAGGACGAGCGCAGTGATAAATTGCAGGGTTTGGAACTTGGCGCGGACGATTACATTACCAAACCATTTGATATCGAAGAGTTAAAACTACGTGTGCAGGGTGCCATTCGGCGCGCAGAACGTGAAAGCCTGACAGACCCGCGTTCAGGACTCCCAGCAGGGCGCTTGATCGAAGAACAATTGCGTCGCATCATCCGTGAGAAATCGTGGGCGCTCCTAGATCTGCGGGTTAATAATTTCGAAGCCTTTAAGGATGTGTATGGTTTTGTGGCAGGTGACGATGTTATGCGTTTTGCTGCCATGCTGATCGGTGAAGTGGTTGATGAATTAGGGACCCCAAATGATTTTATTGGTCATGCTGGTGGCGATAACTTTATCATCATCACGACCAATGAGGCAGCGCCGTTGATACGCCAGAAAATTAAGGATCGTTTTGCAGAGGAAGTGCAGAGCCATTACAACTTTATCGATCGCCAACAGGGATTCATTCAAGCTCCCAAGGCTGAAGGCGGAGTTGAAAAGATCGGGTTCATGACATTTTCAGCGGGGCTTGTCTCACCGGAATTGCATTCTTTTGCGGATATCCGGGAAATCACAGAGTTGGCGGCTGAAGCCCGAAGGCAAGATGCGGCGACTGCTACCAGTGCCTAGTTAAGCGAGCTTTTTTCCAATGTCAATTGGGTTAGGTGTCGGTGTGTTCATCGCCGGGCTGGTGATCGTTACACTGGCTCTGTTGATGTTACGCATCCTGTCGCGAAGTCAATCTGCCCGTCACATTGACCCAGGTTTTTCAGCTGCCCCATTAAATATAAATTCAAAATCGAATACAAAAGAAGCGGTTATTGTTCTACAGCCAGGCGGGCGTGTGGAATATATCAGTTCGGCGGCACGTGTATATTTCAACCTGCGGGATGACGAATCGTTCGACCTTGAACGCCTTGCCCGGCATGTGCGTCCCTCGGATGATTTCATTGACCTGTGCGTGACGCCCGGCGCAAAGCGTGTTTCCATTGGCGGACGCCCTGCAGAACTCGCCTCGTATGAAGTGCCCGGTGTGTATCCGCGCATGCTTATTTCTGTGCGTGGAAAGGAAGCTTCATCGACAACAGGAAACAGCGATGAAGGCTCGAACGAGATCCTACGGGTTGCAACCGAGTTCAGCCAGGGTATTGCCGAGAGCCTCGACCTGGCAACTACCGTTGGTTCCATTCTCGACCATGTCGGGCGCCTCGTTCCTTCGGATGTGCTGGAGTTGAAATTGTGGAGCGAGGAACGTAACACACTCATCCCCTTCCGTCACCAACCCCCGGGCGCCACTCGCGTGGTTACTGCCGCCCTCTCAAGGTTCGGTGGTCTCACCGAACAGCTGGCGATGAAGCGCGAACCGGTTATTTTTAATGATGTCGACTCGATCCAGCGCTATGCCGTCAGTGGTGAGTTGAATCCGATCCATTCTTATATGGGCATTCCTTTGATGTCAGGCGGTGAACTGGTCGGCACGCTGGAGATCGGACAGTTAAGCAGTGGGGCATTCGGGCAGCATGATCTAAATATCCTGCACCTGCTCTCCGGGCAGGCGGCGGTAGCTATTCGTAACGCGCGGCTGTTCGAAGAAGAACAAAAGCGTCGCGCCGAATTGACGGGGCTTGCGAACTTAAATCAGGTTCTTGGCTCTGTGCGCGATCAACAGGATGTGATCACACGTCTGGTCGAAAGTATCGCTCCAGTGTTCGAAGCCGAGATCATCGGCTTTCTCCTTTATGATGAAATTAAGCGGACCCTTGAAGGCAAGGTTCCGTTCCGCGGTTTACCTGCTCATTTTGTTGAGATTTATCGTGCCAATATTCCAGCAGATAGCGCTGCCGATGCGTTGATCGTTGCTCAAAAACCGATCATTACCACCAATGCAATGGAAGATGAATCCTGGCGGGCTCTCGGACTGGCAGATGTAGCAACCGCAGCCAGTTTGCGTGATGTGGTTTTGATGCCGCTTCTTTCTTCGGGACGCATGCTCGGCTTTCTGCAAGTGGGTCATCATTCTCGAGGTGTGGTGGCATTCAGTGCTGAAGAAGTTCGTTTGATCAGCATTGTTGCGAATCAGGCAGCTTCCATCATTGCCAATATTCTCCTTGTCCAGCAGACACGTTCCCGCGCACAGCGCGCAGATGCTCTTAGACGCATTGCCAGCCTTGCAGCTTCTTCTGCCACGTTGGATGAGATCCTAAAGTATTCGGTGCAGGAGCTGGCACGTCTCTTTGGCGCGGATACCGGTGCGGTCTTCCTGCTGGATGAAACGCGCGGTTTGCTGTTCCTTAACCACCTTCGATGTATGGAGTTCCACAAGAGATCGGAGCTTCCTTCATTCAAATATTCCTGGATGATCCGGAATACCGTTATACAGTTTCAGGGAGCAAACGCCCCTTCCTGACAGGTCGCATGAGTACGGACCGACGTATTTTACAGGCTTATCGTCCTTTGGCAACTGCTCTCGCGATGGAGTCAGCCATTGTGGTTCCGTTGGTTGTGCGTGACCACAGTGTGGGTGAGTTGATGCTCGGAAGTAAAAAAGCTGATTACTTCAATTCGTCTGACTTGCAGGCGGTTTCCACTGCTGCGGGTCAGCTTGCGGCTGCGGTTGAATCAGCTGGGCTGCTTGCCCAAACTGATGATACCCTGCGCCAGCGCGTGGAACAGCTTACTGCCATTACCCGTGTCAACCGGGAATTGGTTTCTTCACTAGACCCGAAACACTTATTACATATCCTGCGTGATGAGGCAATTCGTATTGCGCAGGCAGATTGTTCTTCGATCATCCTGTTGGAGCAAAATGGAGCGCCCTTCGAGCCGAACATTCAGCTGTTTACTGGATGTGAGCGGCCAGATATGCTTACATCCACAGAGCGATCGGTGATAAAGAGCGGCGAGTTGTTGGTTATATCAAATTATTCGCATGATGCCATCCTTTCTCCACATGAAAGCGCTGTCTCCGGGGTTATTTTGCCGATCATGTTCCAAACCCGCATACTGGGGTTAATGACCGTTCATTCGAACCGCCCCGGCTTTTTTACAGCGGAGCGGGTGGAACTTTTACAAATGCTTGCGGCGCAGGCTGGCATTGCCATAAATAATGCCTATCGTTACCAGATCGAAAAGCAACATAGCGAATTGATGCGCCGTCGTGCGGAAACACTCGTGCGCCTGACGGATGTCAATTACAACCTGGGTCACGACCAGCCCCTTGATCAGGCATTGCAAATGATCGCCCGCGGCATTCGCGATACAACTCCATTCCGGGTGGTGTTGGTCAGCATCGTTGAAGCAGAAACGAATCAATTACGACGCGTTACTGCTGTGGGACTTTCGCCGGAAACATGGAATGAACTTTCTGCACGCAAACAACCTCTTAGCAGCTTGCAGCAGCTCATGCGCCCTGAGTTCAAGACCAGCAACTCATATTTCATTCCCGCTGACCAGACTCCCGTCATTCCGCCCGATGTGCATCATGTTACATTGGATGTTTCGGCTTCCGCTGCTAAAAATGTTAATGCCTGGCACCCTGATGATTTCCTCCTGATCCCCCTCGAAAATTCAGAGGGACAGGTGATCGGGCTTATCAGCCTGGATGATCCCTCTGATGGATTCCGCCCGGATAAAGCGGCGATCGAAACGGTGGAAGTATTCTCAGCTCAGGCTGCGTTGTTGTTGAGTAATACCATGCGGCAATCCGACCTGCGCTCCCGCATTGATCAATTATCTTCAGCGTTTGAACGCCAGCAGAAACTCATCAATATGGCAAAGGATGATCTGCCGATCCTGCTTCGAAAAGATCTCGAGCAGACCATTTCGCTTCACAATCTAGACCGGCGTGCTCAGCGTGTACGTGCCGGTTTGGCGATTACTGAATCTGTCAGCCGCCAATTGGATGCCGGTTCGGCTCTTTCTGCACTTGGGCGTGAAACGCTCACTCAACTTGGGATGTCCGTTGCACTCGTTGCAGAGAATACACCAGATGGTTCGCGTCTTTTACATGTAATGGGGAGTCTGCCGCGTGCTACGAATGTTGAAGCGTTATTTGGTCAACGTAATCCGCTGCGTGCCTGTTTGCAAAGCGGGGTTCCCATCCTCATTCCGAATCTTGATGAAGATGATGAATGGCGTGATGCCTCCCTGCTAACCTCCCTGCGCGCGAAAGGGGTTATCTGTCTACCCATTGTGGTGGAAAATAAGCCTGTGGCTGCCATGCTGGCGACCAGCCCTGAGCCAATACCGTCCTTCACAGATGAAGACCGGCATGTCTATACACAGATCTCGCAGCAAACCTCCGTTATTTTGCAGAACATCTCGCTCTTGAATCAGACGCGCCGCAGGTTGGACGAAGTGAACCTGCTGCTCGAATTCAGCCGTGGTTTGTCTGGCATGGATTCTGACTCTGTGGTTGGTTCTCTGCTCGAAAGTGCTCGCCGTGTTATTCCGCATGCCCATGCGGGTGTAGTGTTGGTTTGGAACGCAAAATCTGAGTATCTTGTTCCCCGTGCTGTATCAGGGTATGCCGATAATGACAGCATGTTGAAGATCAATTATCGTATCGGTGAAGCGCTGCCAGGTACGGCGTTTATGAATCGCAAGGCGCGCCGGGTGGATGAAATCAACTTCCCGCGTGATTACAACCTTACCACTGAAAACCTTGCCCTTTATCGCCAGGCAACCGGCGGGCGTTTGCCGGTATCCTGCTTGATCGTACCCATCGTGGCTGCTGACCAGAACCTTGGTCTACTTGTGCTTGATAACTTCAATACTGTCGCTGCCTTCCGCCCTGACGATGAGACCTTGTTGATCTCCCTTTCTCAGCAGGTGGCACTCTCGCTTGATAATATGCGTCTTGTGCAAACGTCGCAGGAACGCGCAGGACAATTACAAGCGCTCAATGATGCTTCTGCTTCGTTGACCACCAGCTTGAGCACAGACCAGTTGATTAATTCCCTGCTCAATCAGTTGGGACCTATCCTGCCTTTCGATACAGCCACTTTATGGCTGCGCGATAAAGACCGCCTGACAGTGGTATCCACCCGCGGTTTTTCCGATGTGGAGGAGCGGCAGGGCTTGTCCATCTCCGTAACGGATAGTGCACTCTTCAAAGAATTGGCTCAAACTGGTCAGCCCATCTTTGTCAAGGATGTGCGCGAAGACCCGCGCTTCCCGCCGGTGGATGCGCCGCGCCTTTCCTGGCTCGGTATTCCGCTTATTTATAAGAATGAATTGGTTGGCGTACTGGCTGTGGAAAAATGGCAGTCGAATTTTTATACCCGTGAACAAATGCAAGCCGGGTTGACGTTCGCCAGTCAGGCGGCCGTATCGCTGGATAACTCGCGTCTGTTTGAAGATAGTGTAAAGCGTGCCACCGAGTTGGATCAGCGTTCCCAGCGTTTGACCGCCTTAAACCGTTTCACATCTGTCCTGACCCGTTCGTTGGATACGGATCAGATCTTGGCTGCAACCGCCGAAGAATTGCTGCAAGGTTTGAGTGCCAGCCGCGTTTCCATTGTGACCTTTGAACGTGGACAAAATTATTGGAAGTACACATCGCCCCGCATTCGCGCTAAGCTGCCGCGCATCCTGCCGGATGCGCCCATCTTCAGCCGCTTGCGTGAATCACGCGGTATCTTCAACACGGATGATGTCCGCAACGAGCCGGATCTCGTATCCGTTTTGGAAATGTTGGGCGAGAATGCCAGGGCATTGCTGATTCTGCCTCTCACCAGCGGGCAAAGCCTGACCGCGTTGGTATTCGTTCAATTGATCGGCGATGCACGTTTTGGGATTAATGAGTTGGAAGTGTCACGTACGATCACCAATCAGGCAAGCATCGCATTGGAAAATGCACGCTTGTATCAATCTTCAGTGCGTATGGCAGACCGCTTCGCAGTCCTTAATGAGACCAGCTCATTGGTGAGCGCCAGCCTGAATCCTGAAGAAGTATATGTATCTGTACATCACGCAGCGGAACGGTTATTGCCGCTCGATTCGTTCGTTATTACTCTTTTGAACGCAGCCACAAACGAAGTTGACCCTGTTTATCTTTTTGATCGTGGAAAACGCCTGCTTGGGGAACGCGTTCCCTTTGGGAAGGGTTTAAGTAGCCAGGTGATCAGCTCGGGTAAACCTTCGTTAATTGCCAATGCAGCTTCCATGTCCAGGTCTGATTTTGTGGAAGCAGGCGAAAATGACGAAGAAACTAAATCGATCCTTGCTGTTCCCATGATCTTGGGTGGACGGGCGCTCGGCATGCTATCTGCGCAAAGTTATCAGGCGGATGTTTATACGGATGAAGACACCCAACTTTTAGGCACACTTGCAAATCAGGCGATCGTTGCCATTCAGAACGGACGTTTATTCAACGAAACCCAAACCCTGGCAGCTGAACTTGAAATGCGCGTTTTGGAACGCACTGGGCAGTTGCAGCGTGAGAAGCAGAATACAGATACTCTCTTGCGCATTCTCACCGAAGTTTCTTCCAGCCTCGACCTGGATCGAGCGTTGAACCGCACGTTGTCTCTCCTTAACGATGCCAGTGGTGCAGAACAGGGCACGATTCTTCTCGTCCATGCTGAAGACAATCTGTTGCATTACCGTGCCGGGTATGGCTATTTGTCAGACCGATCCACGTCTTCGAACAAAGGCTTTACCTTGAAGATCGGCGAAGGTTTGGCAGGCTGGGTTGTGAAGCATCGTGAATCGGTACTGATCGGCGATCTGTTCGAAGATCCGCGCTGGGTACGAAGTACAGCCACGGGTCAAGATCATCGAAGTGCGATTGCGGTTCCCATGTCTGTAGGGGAGGATGCCATTGGTGTTCTTATGGTTTTCCACCGCGACATGAATTTCTTCAGCCCGGAACTGCTAAACCTTGTGACTGCGATTGCTGGTCAGGTGGCGGTAGCGATCAATAATGCCCGCCTCTATGAATTGATCCGTGATCAGGCTGAGCGTCTCGGCTTGATGCTGCGCAAAGAGCAGGTAGAAGCCAGTCGCTCACAAGCCATCCTTGAAGCGGTGGCCGATGGCGTATTGGTCACTGGCGCAGACAATCATATCTCCTTTGTGAACTCCTCCATCACCCGCGTTCTAAATGTGGATGATGCTCAACTGTTGGGAAAAACCTTGGAGAATTTCGCCGGGCTATTCGGCAGTTCCTCTGCCGCATGGACAAAGACCATCCGGCGTTGGTCGGAAGACCCTTCCACATACAAGATCGGTGAAATGTATGCCGAACAACTGGAACTTGAGAATGGACGCATTGTCCTTATCCATCTTGCACCAGTGATCCTTATCAATGATTTCCTCGGCACTGTGTCTATCTTCCGCGATATTACGCGCGAGGTGGAAGTGGATCGCCTGAAATCTGAATTTGTGGCGACAGTCAGTCACGAATTGCGAACGCCCATGACGGCCATTAAAGGCTATGTCGATATCTTGACAATGGGTGCCGCCGGATCCCTGAACGAGAACCAGATGCACTTCCTCGAAGTGGTCAGAAATAACATTGACCGGTTGAACATCCTCGTGAGTGACCTGCTTGATATTTCCCGCATTGAATCAGGCCGCGTAAAACTGGAACAGGGGTCGGTTAACCTGTATGAGATCGCCGAAGAAGTGGTGTCAGAGGTGTTACGCCGTTCGCACAACGAAAGCAAACCCATTGCCCTTTCGTTGGATGCGCCAAAAGACCTTCCGCCTATTCAAGGTGATGGTGCGCGAGTGCGCCAGATCATTAGCAATCTGGTCAATAACGCTTTCAATTACACCCCCGAGAATGGTGCGATCCTTGTCAACATCCGCCCTGAAAAGAGCGAAGTACAGGTGGATGTGCAGGATAGCGGCATTGGCATCAAACCTGAAGACCAGGCACGCGTTTTTGAACGCTTCTATCGTGGCGAGCACCCGCTGGTTCTTTCTACGCCAGGGACCGGGCTTGGCTTGCCCATTGTTCGTCAGTTGGTCGAGATGCACAATGGACGTATTTGGATGAAAAGTACAGGCGTGCCGGGTGAGGGCAGCACATTCTCCTTTACCCTGCCCGTCTATAAAAACGGAGACTAAATGGCAAGAATCTTGATCGCAGAAGACGAACCTGATATTCGCGAATTGGTGGCATTCACCCTGCGTTTCGCCGGGCATGAAGTGACCACTACCTCGAATGGTGAAGAAGCATACCTTAAAGCACAGGAGATTATCCCCGACCTTGTCATGATGGATGTACGTATGCCGCGCATGACTGGCTATGATGCCTGCCGCGCAATGAAGCAGATCCCATCTCTAAAGGATATTCCTGTGGTATTCCTTTCTGCCAAAGGGCAGGATGCTGAAATACAAACCGGGCTTGATGCAGGTGCAGAAGAATATCTACTCAAACCGTTCGCCCCCGACCAGCTTGTGGAACGGGTAAAAGCGATCCTTGCGAAATTTGGAAAATAAATGAGCGCGATCATTCTTGACGGTTCGATGGTGCATTATGAGGCGTTGGGACGCGGGCGTCCCATCATCTTTCTGCACGGCTGGGTCGGCTCGTGGCGTTATTGGATCAACGCCATGCAAGCCGCCTCGACATCGTTCCGCGCCTATGCCATCGACTTGTTTGGTTTTGGCGATACGATGCGTTCTCCTGATAATTACACGATTGCCAAACAGGCACTGCTATTGGAGCGCTTCTTGAATGAAATGGGTATCGGCAAGGTTGCGCTCGTTGGGCATGACCTTGGGGCACTGGTTGCTTTCGAATACCTCAAGAAACACTATGAAAGCGTTGATCGCATGATGGTGATCGGTGCACCGCTTCAGTATGAATTGATCGCCCCTCGTATGCGGACTGCCCCTGTTACCGAGCTTGCCGAATGGTTGACCGGAAAACAGCCTGAAGCCATGACCGCCCTTTCTGACGCTTCCAAAGTGGATCCAGCAGCTATCAGCGCTTCGATGAGCAGTTTGCAAACCGAAAGCATTTTTCCGCATGTCCGCAATTTCGGTGTTCCCTGTCTATTCGTATATGGCGCAAATGATCTTGCATTTACCACCGTGCCAACACAGGAAATCAATAACTTACCGATTCACATGCACCAGATCAACCTGGAAGGCTCCGGGCATTTTCCCATGCTTGATAATGTCCCTCAATTTAACCGGTTATTGGTGGACTTCCTAGCGCTGGACTCAGGGGTCAGCCCAAGTGAGCTGCAAATGAAGGAAGAGTGGAAACGCCGAGTACGATAAAAATGCCGTGAGCCCAAACTCGCGGTATTTTTTTACTTGACACGCACTCTTGGCGGTCATATACTGAAAGTTACAACTGAACGGGGAGCCTTTTCGAAAGGCTGAGAGGAGTGTGAACGCGCTCGACCCGCAGACCTGATCTGGTTAATACCAGCGGAGGGACCTCTTGTTTTGCCTGCCAACATCCTCCGCTGCCGAGGATGTTTTTGTTTAACGGACAATGGACGACGGACCACAGACCATGGTTCTTCCCATCGTCCATTGTCTATGGTCTATCGTCACCTTATGAGAATCATCATCTTTGCCAACGGCAACCTGCCCAATCTCGAAAAAGCCCGCCAACTCATCCGCCCCGATGACTTCATCCTCTGCGCGGACGGTGGCACGCGCCACGCCCTCGCATTGGGACTCACTCCCAATGTGGTCATCGGAGATTTGGATTCGGTAACCAAAGAAGAAAGAAAAAAGATGAAAGAATTGGATGTTGAGATTATTCAGCATCCCACAGATAAAAACGAGACCGACTTGGAACTCGCTATCGATTATGCGCTAACCCTTAACCCAAATCAAATTCTTATCCTCGCCGCCCTCGGCGGTCGTATGGACCAAACTCTCGCTAATATTGCCCTCATCAGTAACTCGTCACTCGTTACTCATAACTTGAGAATTACTGACGGCGTCGAAGAAATTTTCTTTTGTAGAGACCATGCCCAAGTCATAGGAAGAAGCGGAGACATCGTCTCACTCATCCCTTGGCAGGGAGAAGTCACCGGCGTATTCACCGAAAACCTGCGCTGGCATCTTCATCATGAAACGCTCTATCCCGATAAAACCCGCGGCATCAGCAACGAAATGACATCTGATACAGCCACGGTTTCAATCACGAGCGGATTACTGCTCATCACACATATCACTGGTAACTGATTACTAGTTACTAAAAAGGAATTCCCATGAAAAAGCTTTTACTTCTTACTGTTTACTGTTTACTGCTCTCCGCCTGCGCCCCCGCCGGACCCACCACCCTCACCATCATGACCCACGACTCCTTCGCCATCACCGAAGATGTTGTCACTGCTTTTGAAACTACCAACAATGTTGATGTGGTTTTCCTGCAAAGCGGTGACGCAGGCACCATGCTCAACAAAGCCATCCTCGCTAAAGACGCCCCGCTCGCAGACGTGATGTTTGGCGTGGACAATACCTTCCTCTCCCGCGCCCTCGAAGCGGACATCTTCGATGCCTATCAATCACCCGCATTGAGCGACGTGCCTGCCGAGTTCGTGCTTGATTCTTCCTTCCGCGCCCTGCCCGTGGACTATGGCGATGTCTGCATCAACTACGATAAAAAATATTTTTCAGAAAATAATTTAGCTGTGCCGCAAACGCTAGGCGATCTGATTATGCCTGAATATAAGGGATTGCTTGTGGTTGAAAACCCTGCTACTTCCTCGCCGGGGCTCGCGTTTTTGCTCGCAACCCGTGCATATTATGGCGACGGCTATCTTGATTACTGGAAGAGATTGAAGGAGAACGGTGTGGTCATTGTAGGTAGTTGGGAGACTGCCTATTACACCAACTTCAGCGGTTCCTCGGGGCGTGGACCTCAACCCATTGTTATTTCATATGGGACATCTCCTGCGGCAGAAATGATCTTTGCTTCTCCGCCCCTTGATGATGCACCTACAGCATCCAGCCTAGGTCCTGGCACCTGCTTCCGTCAGGTTGAATTTGTTGGCATTCTCAAGAATGGACAGAACCGCGACCTCGCCGAAAAATTCGTGGACTTCATGCTGGGCAAAGAATTTCAAGAAGATATGCCTCTCAACATGTTTGTCTATCCCGTGAACCAGACTGCGAAATTACCCGAAGTTTTCGTAAAGTATGCCCAGGTCACTGACCAACCTGCTTCCATCACTTACGACGAAATCGCCTCGAACCGTGATGCTTGGATCGAGGCGTGGACAGAAGTGATGAAATAAGAACTTTACTCACCACAGATGAGCACAGATAAACGCGGATAACAAAAAATCCAATTTATCTGTGTTTATCTGTGGTTGATATTTTGAATGAAGCTTTCATCAGCACTTTCCACTAAAACACGTTTATACCTATCTGCCAACTCGCGGATTTTTCTTTGGATTCCAACTCTCCTTTTTCTTTTTTCTTCTTTCTTCTTCCCCCTCTTCAAAATCCTCGACCTCACCTTCAACCTCGAAACCTTTACCAACCTAAACAATCTCTTCATCGCTCGTGACTCGTTACTCTTTACTTTTTATCAAGCCGCCCTCTCCACCCTCCTCACCTTCACCCTCGGACTCCCCGCTGCTATCCTCTTCTCCAAATTTGACTTTCGCGGTAAATCACTTCTTCGCGCCCTCACCGCCGTCCCTTTCATGCTGCCCACCGTCGTCGTCGCTGCCGCCTTCAACTCGTTATTCAGTCAACGCGGCTTTTTCTTTCTTCTGTCTTCTTTCCTCTGTCCCACTGATAACTGTTCACTGATCACTGCCTCACTGCCTCCCCCTTCCCCCTTCATCCTTATTCTCATCGCTCACACCTTTTACAATACCTCAATCGTTATTCGTATTGTTGGTAATGCCATCTCACGGCTTGATCCCAAACTCGAAGCCTCTGCCCGTTCCCTCGGCGCGGACACTTTCCATGTGTGGAAAGATGTCATCCTACCAATCCTTCGCCCCTCGCTCCTCGCCGCTGCTTTGCTCGTCTTCATGTTCGACTTCACCAGCTTTGGCGTCATCCTCCTGCTGGGCGGATCTCAATTCGCCACCCTCGAAGTGGATATCTACATCCGTGCCCTGCAACTGCCCAACCTAAATCTTGCCGCGCTCTTATCTGTCATTCAACTCATCTTCACCCTCATCTTTTCTATTCTGTACTCGCGGGCAATAAACCAAGTGAGCACCCAAACTGCCCCGCGCTTTTCTATCGCACGTCCGCCTAAAACCATCAAAGAACGCCTCTTTGTTCTTACTGTCTACTGTTCACTGTTCACTTTCTTTCTACTGCCCTTACTCTCTCTCCCCATCCGCTCCCTCACCCGCCTCGAAGCCGACCGTGGACAACGCGACGAAGTCCAATATGGATTCACCACTGACTACTACGAAGAACTCTTCATCAACCGACGCGGCTCGTTGTTCTACGTCCCGCCAGTGCAAGCCGCTGTTAACTCATTGGGATTTGCTGGCATCACCGTCATCCTTTCGCTGGCGCTTGGCTATCCCGCCGCTTACGCTCTCGCCAAACCGACTCGACTCGAAAAAATTCTCGACCCCTTCCTCATGCTTCCGCTCGGCGCCTCAGCTGTGATGATGGGACTCGGCTTCATCCTCTCCTTTGGGCGGCTCATTGCTTCGCCTTTCTTTATTCCCATTGCGCACACACTCATCGCTTTACCCTTCGTGATTCGCACATTACAACCTGCGCTTGCATCCATCCCCGAAAGACTTCGCCAAGCCGCATCGACTCTCGGTGCATCACCATTCCGCGTTTGGCAAACTGTAGATTTTCCCATCCTCGCGCGCGCCACACTCAGCGCCGCCACCTTCGCCTTCACCGTCTCGCTCGGCGAATTCGGCGCGACCCTGCTCATCACCCGCCCCGAATATCCCACCATCCCCATCGCCATCTCGCGCTTCCTCTCGCAGCCCGGCGGTCTCAACTACGGTCAAGCCATGGCGATGGCAACCGTCCTCATGCTGCTGACCACGCTTAGCATTTTGCTCATCGAAAAACTGCGTTTCAACAACGCCGGAGAATTCTAATGCTCGAACTTCGCAACATCGTCAAATCCTACGAAGGCAAGCCGCTACTCACCGACATCTCTTTCACGGTTTCACAAGGCGAAACCGTTTGTCTGCTTGGGGCATCGGGCAGCGGCAAATCCACCATCTTGAGGATGATCGCTGGATTGGATTTTCCTGAACGTGGAGCGATTCTGCTAAACGGCCTTGACCTCGCCCAGACACCGCCTCACCTCCGCGACTTTGGCTTGGTCTTCCAAGACTATGGGCTTTTCCCTCACCTGAACGTTTTTGACAACATCGCCTTCGGTTTGAAGATGCGTAATGCCTCTGCTGAAGAAATCAAACAACGTGTTACTTTGCTTTTGGAACAAATTAACTTAGCTGGTTTTGAAACACGAAGTATTACTGACTTATCTGGCGGTGAACAACAGCGCGTGGCTCTTGCGCGCGCACTTGCGCCAAGTCCGCGCCTGTTGATGTTCGATGAGCCGCTCGGTGCATTGGACAGGTCACTAAAAGAAGACCTGCTCAACGAAATCCGTGGTATTTTGCGAAAGACGAATATTCCCGCTATCTATGTTACCCACGATCAGGAAGAAGCCTTCACCATTGCAGACCGCATCCTTGTTTTGCACGAAGGCACCATTATCCGCGATGGTGTGCCGAGCGAAATTTGGAAAGACCCACAGTCCGCTTTTGTGGCGAAGTTACTGGGGATCGGGAATGTCATTGATGGGGAGGTGGTGGCAGAGAATAAAGTTAAAACCGCATTTGGTGTTTTTTCTCTAGATTGTAAAAAACAAGTTAGAGAGAAACTTCAATTGCTCATTACTACTGGGGAGGGAAAGGGAGAGGAGATACAACTTACAGTGGAAGACATTCTCTTTAAGCAGGACCAGTTCCAAGTCAAAGCGAGAGGCGGTCCTGATCGAAGGGCGGGCTCATCCACATGAAAGAAGCGCCAAAGGTCGGGGATGTCATCACCGTGCAGGTTCAGGTAAAATGCCTGTCATGAAAATCCTGAAAAAGAATCTAGCCGATGAAGTCACCTGGCAGTACGACAGTGAAGTGCTGCGCCGAGATGATAATTCTATTACAGTCGAAGCCTTCTTCAACCGCGAGGACATGCCTTTTCAAGAAATCGTCTTGAAACGAAATGACCGTTTTGTCGAAACTTTTTATTTTGATAAATGGTACAACATCTTCGAGATCTATGACCGTGACGATGGCAAGTTGAAAGGCTGGTATTGCAATATCACCAAGCCTGCCATCATTGAAGTGGACTCGGTTTCGTATGTGGATTTGGCGCTTGATCTTTGGGTTTCTGCCAATGGCAAGCAGACCATTTTAGATGAAGATGAAATGGAAGAATTGAAGTTGGGGGAAGTCTTGAAGGAGAAGGTCTATGCCGGTTTATACGAGTTGCAAACGTTCTTTAATCAAAAAAATCCCCTGCCATAAACAGGGGATTTTTTTGATTTGAAACTTAGAAGTTGTTCCAGACGTAGTAGCCGATGCCGGAAGCGAGAACACAGCAACAGCACAGTACAACAGCGGCGACAACACCGATGATGATGTTGCGATTGTTGTTGGAAGGTGCCGGAGTTTCGGACGGGGTGACGGGCATTTCAGACATGATTTCTCTCCTTAATTAGATTAGCGTGAAAGTAATTTTGTGCATTATAAACGATGTCAGGCTGACTGGGACTTTTGTACCCTGCCCAGCCACCACCAGATCAAGAGTACGATCAGGATGATAGCAAGCGTTCCAGCAATCAAGGGCAGGAGGATCGCCAGGACAGAGGCGACTGTTGCGAAGATATCTTCCGCAATGGAAACGGGAACATTTCCCACACCGCCTGTGGTGGCTGTGATGGCAGGGCGGACCGCCGCAGCTTTTACAGTATGGACACTGCCAGCCACAAGTAGACCGCAGGCAAGCGCCAGCACGGGGTTTACGTCGGTGATGACGTTGGCGCTGGCGGCAAAGGCAATGGCTCCGGCTACAGGGCGGATTATGGTTTGGATAAGATCGTTAATGTGATTGACGGCTGGGACTTTATCCGCAATCATTTCGATGATGACGAGTACACCCAGCAGGATAAGGATCCATGGGTTGGCGAGCAGGTCGAAAGGTGTTGCCAGGTTGAGCGTCTGGGGAAAGTAGTGTGCGATCACTCCAACGACCAGAAGTGGAATGTAAGCGTTCAGCCCGGCGCTGGCAGAAAGCCCAAAGGCGGTGAAGATTCCAAGTAAGAGTTCCATTTTTTATTCTCCTTCGTTACAAACGAACTTCGGAAGCCTTTGTATTTTCTCGATTTTGTCACAAGACTTCCGAAGTATTTAATTTACTTATTATACGATCTTGTTATCTCTTCGTTGCTACCCTGTAAGACCGGGAAAACCGTTCCATGTGCCGGTGAGTTGCAGCCTGAACAAGTCAATGCTTAGGATGAGCAGTAATGCCAGAGTTAAACCCGAGGCGAAAGCCAACCATAACTGGCGTGGGCTCTCGAAGGTATTATCCTGTTTCATGATGATGATCCACAGCAGCCCGAACACAATGACCAATAGCCCAAGTGTGCCAAGAGCACTGAGATAGGCAATGGGGTAGAGCACGATGGGGCTGTCGGTGAGGACAAGCAGGTTGATCACGATAATAGCGACGGTCAAAATCCCAAGCTGCTTCCAGCCGAGAGCCGGGCGGTCGTCAAGTTCGCGCCAGAGAGTCTGGTTGATGACGGGATAAAGCATGGCGGCGAGTGCAATGCCCATGCCGCTGCCAGTGAAGAGGCGTAAGGTCTGGTTGGGAATATATAAGTTGGGGATATTTTCCAGCCCGCCTGAGGTTTGTTTAAGAAGATACAGGTAAGAGTTGGAGCCATCCACACCGAAGGCGACGAAGAATGCGAATAAGACCGCCATGACACCGCGCGAGGGCAGCTTGCTGTTTTTTCCGCTGACGATGAGCTGGAATAGAAGCGCCAATCCTGCGGCGTAGAACTCACCCGTACAGCGTGCGCAGAGCGGGAGTTGGCGGTCACCGATCTGGAAGGAACGTGCGTCAATACGGTGACAGACGGCATAGCCGATGGCGTCCAATTTACCGAGCGCGCCTTCAGGGGCGATAATGAACCAGGCAATCACAGCCGCAATGGCGGCAATGGGGACGACCCAACTGGCAATGTTCTCGAATTTTGATGGTTGTGAATTTGTTTGCATCCGTCACATTATACCCAGCGCTTTTGGATTATCATAGTAATTGACACAGGAGCAACACAATGAAACGAATTGGAATATTAACAGGCGGCGGTGATGCACCCGGTTTGAATGCGGTCATCCGTGCAGCAGTCAAGACGGCGATCAATGAATATAAATGTGAAGTGATCGGGATTCGCGATGGCTATGATGGCTTCCTAGACCCACAAAGCGGCATTGTTCCATTGGGGATGGAAGAGGTACGGGGAATCCTGCCGCGCGGTGGGACGATCCTCGGTGCGGCGAATCGCGGTAATCCATATGCCCGCAAGGTCATTCGGGATGGCAGGGAGGTGACGATCGATGTTTCGGATGAGATCGTAAAAGGCATCGAGGAACAAAGATTGGATGCGCTGCTCGTCCTTGGTGGAGATGGGACACTTCACATTGCTCATGAACTGGCAATGAAAGGGGTGCCGATCATTGGTGTACCGAAGACAATCGATAATGACATTGGCGGTACGGAGATCACCTTCGGGTTCGATACTGCTCTGAACATAGCCACTGAAGCATTAGATCGTTTGCATACGACCGCAGAGTCTCATCACCGTGTCATGGTTATTGAACTGATGGGACGTGACGCAGGGTTTATCGCCTTGAATGCGGGTGTTTCCGGCGGTGCTGATGTGATTCTGATCCCTGAACTTCCGTTTAAATTTGAGAATATCTTGAAAAAGATTCGATCTCGCAGCGAGCAGGGACGAAAATTCAGTTTGCTTGCCGTTTCAGAAGGCGCCAAACCGGTTGATGGGGCGCAGGTCTATTCCCGCAAGGGGAATGAGGTCTATGTGCCGCGCCTGGGCGGGATCGGGCAGATCGTTGCTGAATATATTGAACAACAGGGCTTCGAATCACGCGTGACTGTGTTGGGTCATGTTCAACGCGGCGGGACTCCAACCGCCTTTGACCGCTGGTTGGCGACGCGTTATGGTGCAGCGGCTGTCCGTTTGGCGAATCGTAAAGGCTTCGACCGTATGGTCGCGCTGCAATGTGGCGAGATCACAGATATTCCACTTGAAGAAGCAGTTGCAGTTCCCAAACGGGTAAATCCGCTTGGAGATGCTGTGATTACCGCTCGCAACATCGGCATTTCTTTTGGTGATGAATAATAAAACAGGTCACGCATAAAGCGTGACCTGTAACTTTAACGATCAACCTGCACTCTTCAATTATTTATCAAAAACGAATTCCCCGTTCTTATAGAACAACTCACCATCTACAAGGATCTCTGCATCGGTGCGCATATCACAGATCATGTCCCAGTGAATGGCACTCTTATTCTTGGAGCCCGTTTCCGGGTAGCCTGCGCCAAGCGCCATATGGAAGGAACCGCCGATCTTCTCATCGAAGAGGATATTTCCGGTGAATTGCTGAATGTCGAAATTGGTGCCGATGGCAAACTCGCCGAGATAACGCGAGCGCTCGTCGCTATCCAGAGTTTTAAGCAGGAAGTCCAGGTTCTTTTCGGCATTTGCAGAAGTCACTTTGCCGTTCGAGAAGGTCAATTCTGCACCAAGGACGCTGGTGCCTTGATAATTGGCAGGGTATGTAAACTTCACCCAGCCATTTACCGATTCTTCCACCGGACCGGTGTAGATCTCGCCATCGGGCATATTATGCGTGCCATACGAATTGATGAAAGTGCGCCCCTTGATCGAGAGGGTTAAGTCTACGTTCGGTCCGCGCAGGACAACCTGATTCTTGCCCTTCATAAAGTCAGCTGCAGCTTTCTGGTTTTCCTTCACCTGATTCCAAAAAGCGATGGGATCTTCTTCATTGGCATGTACTGCACCAAAAACGAAATCTTCATATTCCATCAAGCTCATACCGGCATCCTGGGCATACGCTTCGGTGGGGTAGAGGGTGGTACACCACTTAAAAGTATCATCTGCGCCGCGGCGGAATTGTGCTTCGGTAATGACCGAAGTCGCCTTGTTGCGGCGTTGGATCTTCACCGGGTCGATGTTGGTCGTCCCTTTTGTGTTGGTTGCCGAGTGAATACGGATGCGCCCTTCGAATTGATCGTAGGCTAATTTATAAAAGAGGGCACGAAATCCAATTGTGCGTCAGAGGCGTAGGTCAGGTACAGCTCATCCTGACTGAAAGGCATGGTGCCGGGCAATGCCATCATCAGATGCGGATGCCCGCCTTTCTCCAATATTTGCACATACAACTCTCGCAAAAGCGGCTCGGCAGCTGTGGTACCTTCAAGCAGAATGCGGTCACCGGGTTTTACACGGGCGGAATGCTCCACCAAGATTTTTGCGTACCTTGAAACGCGGATATCAGCCAACGGAATACTCCTAAACAAGGGAATGACGAAATTATAACACTCCCAAATTGCAAGCACAAAAAGTAACTTTTGTCACATGAAATTTCGGCAAAAAAGGATATGATTTGTAGTAATTCGCTTTCTTGCAAGGAGTTTTATATGACCATTTTGTCGGTAAAATCTACCACCGCCTGGGCTGAAGTGGACGAAAACGGACGCCTCATTCTTCCGCCCGAAGTTGCCCGCCAATACGGGCTGAATCCTGGCTCAAAGGTTCGTCTCGACGAAGGCACAAACTTCGTCCGCATGCACCGTCCGGTCACTCACCTCACCAAGATTTACATCGAACCCACCGTCGATTGCAACCTCGACTGCATTACCTGCTTCCGTAACGCTTGGGATCAGCCCATCGGCAAAATGACCGAAGCGACCTTTGAAAGCATCCTCAATGGCTTGAAACAAATGGACCCGATCCCCAGTGTTTATTTTGGTGGAATCGGCGAACCGCTCTTTCACCCCAAAACCATCGAATGGATCCGGCGTATCAAGCAGGAGTTGGGCGTAAAAGTTGAGTTAATCACCAATGGCACCACCCTCACTGAGAAGAAATCCCGCGAACTGATCGATGCCGGGCTGGATGTGCTTTGGGTTTCCATTGATGGCGCTACTCCCGAAAGTTATACCGATGTGCGCATGGGGGCTGAACTTCCCAACATCGTGGCAAATATGAAACGCCTTGTCAAAATGCGCGCGGCAGGACATTACCCCAAGCCTGAGATCGGTGTGGCATTTGTTGCCATGAAACGTAACATCAAGGATTTGCCAGAGGTGATCAACATCGGTAAATCCATCCGTGCCAAGTATTTCTCGGTGAGCAACCTTCAGCCGCCAACCGAAGACATGCAAGGCGACCGGCTGTACAATCAAGCCACCCGCAATATTGCCTACCTTAATGCCGGAGCATCTTCCGCGCATCAGCCTGCCCAAAATGGATTTTACTGAAGAAACACGCGATGCTCTTTTGCGGTTTTCAACAGCGGATTGAACGTCAGTTATGCGGGCAACAACTGGGGCGGTGCGAATGATGTTTGCAACTTCGTCGAGAATGGCACCATGTCCATTGCGTGGACGGGGGAAGTCAGTCCGTGCTGGCCGCTCATGCATACTCACATAAGTTATCTGCATAACAAACCGCGCGTTGCCAAAAAACATATTATCGGGAATGTGCGTGAGAAAACGCTTGAGCAGATCTGGCTCGACCCGGAATACCTTGCCTATCGCGAGCGCCTGCATAATTTTGCTTTTGCGCCCTGCACCTTCTGCGGCGGCTGCGACCTTTCTGAAACAAATCAGGAAGACTGCCTTGGTAACACGGTTGCCCCGGTCTGCGGCGGATGTTTGTGGGCGCAGGGTATTATTCAGTGTCCGTAACTGAAAAGTAAAGAGCAAAGACCCGGAGAAAACCCGGGTCTTTTTGTTTTGATGGCGGTAAAATAGGAATGCCAAAGGGTATCAAAAAAATAATAGAGGTGTCATTCATGGAAGAGATGCTTATGAAAGTGAATTTCTATGCCACATTGCGACCGATCGTCGGTCAAAAAACGGTGGAGTTGACTCTGTCTCACGGCACGACTGCCATTCAATTGGTGCATATGTTTGTGGAGGGGTATCCCGCCATGCGCAAGGAACTGCTGGATGAGCAGGGGAATTTTTTGCCGCACATGAAGTTCTTCATCAATGGGCGCGAAGCGGTATATCTGCCGGAGAAGTTCGAGACCATTATTCAACCTGCGGATAAGGTGGATATTTTCCCGCCGGTGGGTGGCGGATAATGCGCACCATCGTGCATGAGATGCGCGGGATTCCTTATTATTTGCTCAAGGAATACTTACAGGAACTTGGGGGTACGCTGCATGATGAGGATTTCATCCAAGGGGATGGCTGGAGTGTCAAGATCGAAAGGATGGAACCATTTCGTCTCTTTTCGTTGTCTGTCGGTCAATCGCGTTTGACGATGGAGTTGGAAGAGCGCGTTGCAGATGATTTTCTGGAGCGGTTCACGAAGAAGACGTTGAGGGCGGGGGGATAAGGGAAATGCAGAATGATGAATGCGGAATGATGAATTTGTCAGCGGGGATAAATGCTTGAGGAAACAGAATCAGGTTCGAGATTAAGAAAGAAGCGGAATTAAATCAAAAGCGACGTGTCCATTGGACACGTCGCTTTTATTTACTAATTACCAATCACCAAACTTAAGCGATTTCCAATTCCTTCAACTTGGCTTCGCTGACGACACCGTTATCCCAACCGCGGGCGGTGTAGTATTCGGCGAGCATGTCGTCCAATTCGCAAACATGTCCGACGGAGCCGGGCTGTGTGGATGCTTCCTTGGTGAAGCGATCAGGAAGAACATCGGTGCCAGCGCCGAAACCAGCGAGGTTGTTGTAATGGCGTTCGAGGTTGTAGATGCGCTCGCCGGTCTTGAGGACATCGTCGGTGGTAAAGGGGACGCCGGTCATGGCGGCGTATTGCTGGGCGTATTCATCGGTGCCCATGGCGAATGCGCTGAATTTGCAGAGGTCCATGCTGTCGGAGAAGGCGTGAATGTCCTGGAAGACTTTCACGAGGCCGCCCTTGTCTTTCCAAGCCAGGGATCGACCTTGAGGGAGCCGAAAGGCATAACGCCCAATTCAGCGGCGGCAACGTAGGCGCGCAGATGGCAGGCGCCGCGGTTGGATGTGGCATAGCCGAGGCCCATGCCCTTCATGCCGCGCGGATCGTAAGCGGGGATGCCCTGACCCTTGACGGTCATGGCGAGTTCGGGATGACCGAAATGCTTGGCGGTGGCTTCTGCGCCATCAGCCATGACGTTGCCGAGGCCTTCGCGCTTGGCGATCATTGCGGCGGCATTGGTCATGCCGTCAGCATCGCCCCAGGCGATTTTGCCGTCGCCGTTGGTATAACCCTTTTCGCTGGCTTCCATCCAGATCGAGATCGGGTGACCGATTTCAATGGCGTCAAAGCCGAAGTCGTTGGAGAGGTCGATCATCTTGGCGACGAGGCGGGCGTCGTTGTTGCCGCAGTTCGCGCCGACAGACCAAGCCGGTTCGTATTCCACAGATTCCATGCGCAGACCCTTGTACGGGCCGTCTTTGACTTCCACTTCCTTTTTGCAAGCGACGGGGCAGGCATGACAGGTGGGGTTGTCAACGAGCAGATTTGCGTTGATGTATTCACCGCTGATCTTTTCGGCGTTTTCGCCGTAGGATGTGACCATGCTGTTCTTGGTGGGCAGGGCGCCGATGCTGTTGGTGATGTTCATGAGCACGTTGGTACCGTACACAGAGAGACCACCCTTGCGCGGGCTGGTGATATTCTCTTCAGCCATGATGTTCTTGAGGGCGCGGTCGTGAGCAGGTTTCCAGGCATCGCGGTCACTGGCTTTGACGATGGCTTTTTCAGCCTTGATGACGATGGCTTTGAGGTTCTTCGAGCCGCCGACTGCGCCGGTGCCGCCGCGTCCGGAGGCGCGGTCATTTTCGTTGACCCAGCATGCGAACTTGACCTGGTTTTCACCAGCCTGACCAATGGTGATGACGGTGAGGTCTTTTTCGCCGTATTTGTTCTTGAAGTGCTTGACAGTGTCGTGAACACCCTTGCCCCAAACTTCAGAGGCATCGAGCAGCTCAAACTGACCATCATGGATGTAAACATAGGTGGGTTTGGCGGCTTTGCCTTTGAAGACCAAGCCATCGTAGCCAGACCAGCGTAAGCGGGCAGCAGACCAGCCGCCATGGTGAGAATCAGTCACGGTTCCGGTAAGAGGTGACTTCGTCACGATCGCCATGCGTCCGCTCATGTTGGCTTCGGAGCCGGTGAGGGGTCCGTTCATGAAGCACAGGATGTTATCGGGGGAGAGGGGATCAACTTTCGGTCCGTTATCGAAAACGTACTTTACGCCCAAGCCGCGTCCGCCGATATATTTGCGGGCGTCATCTTCAGCGATGGGTTTGAATTCCACTTTACCAGCGGAAAGGTCTACCCACGCTACCTTGTTTGCATAACCACCAAGTTCCATGATGTTTCTCCTTTTTAACAAATGAATATAGAACGGCGCATGCCGTCCTGTTTAATAAAGGATACATGGCATAAAAAGAAGAATCAATATTTAAGTTTTTCCTTAACCGAAGATGTGACAGATGTCACGTTGCGCATCTTTTCACAATAAATATTTTCATCACAAAATCTTCATGGTTAAAAAAACGTTTCGTTAGAGCCTCAATTTCGCACTGTAACGGGTATACTTTTGCCCATGAAGCAACTTTTGCAAAACATCAAAGATGGCAAGACCATTGTTGAGGAAGTTCCCATTCCCACCCCGCGCGAAGGACAGGCACTTGTCAAAGTTTCGTCCAGCCTTGTTTCGGCAGGTACCGAGCGCATGGTGGTGGAATTCGCAGAAAAAAGCTATCTTGGCAAGGCGCGTTCCCGCCCTGACCTCGTCAAACAAACGCTCGATAAAGCCAAACGTGAAGGCATCATGCCGACCGTGCAAGCGGTCTTCAACCGCCTCGACCAGCCGATGGGCTTGGGCTATTCCACTGCTGGAACCATTGTGGCGCTTGGCAAAAATATGCAAGGCTTCAAGGTCGGTCAACGGGTGGCATGTGCGGGCGGGGGCTATGCCACGCACGCCGAATATAATGTCGTGCCGCGCAATCTCTTAACCCCGCTGCCCAAAAATGTTGATTTTGAGTCTGCGTCTTTCACCACCCTCGGCGCAATTTCTCTGCACGGATTCCGCCTGGCAGAAACTCAGCTTGGTGAAAATGTCGCTGTGATCGGTTTGGGTCTTTTAGGATTATTGACGATTCAGTTGGCATCTGCGGCAGGATGCAACGTCCTCGGCGTTGACATTGACCCGAAGCGGGTCAAGCTCGCCTCCTCTCTTGGAATTCAAGCTGTTACACGTCCCCAAGCCGAAGCGACCGCCTCAGCCTTTACCGCCAATCGCGGCTTCGATAGCATCATCATTTGTGCTGATACATCTTCAAACGACCCGGTTGAACTGGCAGGTGTGATTGCCAGAGACCGCGCTAAAGTGGTGGCGACAGGTGCCGTGGGGCTTAACTTTCCGCGCAAGGTTTACTACGAAAAAGAGATTGCTTTCATCAACTCGCGCTCCTATGGACCCGGTCGCTATGACCTGAACTACGAAGAGAATGGACAAGACTATCCCATCGGTTATGTGCGCTGGACAGAGGGACGTAATTTTCAAGCGGTCGTTGACCTGATGGCAAGTGGAAAGTTGAACGTCGCGCCGTTGATCTCGCATCGCTTTGATATTGAAGAAGGTGTGAAAGCCTACGAAGTGATTACGGGGAAGAAGAAAGAACCGTTCCTTGGGGTTCTCCTTACGTACCCGGAAAGAAAGATGAAAGAGGAAAGAAAGGTTGAGTTTCCTTCCATCGTTCATCGTCCGACGTCTGTCGTCAAGCTTGGCGTTTTAGGCGCCGGTCTCTTTGCCAATTCCACGCTATTACCCGTTCTCAAAAATAACAAAGACTTTGAATTGGTGGGCATTGCCTCTTCTGGCGGACTTCACGCCCAGCACTCTGGCAAGAAGTTTGGCTTTCACTATGCCACGTCTTCAGAAGATGAAATTATCAATGACCCGAAGATCAACACGGTAGCTATTCTTACCCGTCACGATACCCATGCGGATCTGGTGCTGAAGGCATTGAAAGCGGGTAAGAATGTATTTGTAGAGAAACCGTTGGCGGTTGATAGTAGACAGTTGCAGCAGTAACAAAAGTGCTATCAACTACCAACCATCAACTGTTAACCGTCGGCTTCAACCGTAGATTTTCACCTCTTGCTCAACAACTTCACGAATCACTCGTCACTCGTCAAGAACCCCTGCACGCCCATTACCGCGTCAACGCCGGTTTTATCCCCGCCAATCATTGGACTCAAGACGAAGCCATCGGTGGCGGACGCATCATCGGCGAAGCCTGTCACTTCATTGATCTGATCACATATTTCGTGGGTGCCTTGCCAGTGAAAGTCTCGGCGCATGCCTTGCCGAACAATGGCAAATACCGCGAGGACAATGTCTCAATGACTTTTACCTTTGCAGACGGTTCCATTGGTGTGGTGGATTATCTCGCCAATGGCGATAAGTCTATGCCGAAGGAACGATTGGAGGTGTTCTGTGGGGGAATGGTGGCGGTGTTGGATGATTACGTCTCATTGACCACGGTGAAAGATGGACGAAAGAAAGAAGAGCGCATTGCGCAAGACAAAGGCTGGAGGGCGGAGATGGCTGCATTCGCTGAATCAGTTAAGAGCGGGAAAGAGCCGCCGATTCCGTATGAGCAGATCATCGCTGTGACCAAGTCCGCATTTGCGGCGGTGGAGTCGATTCGGAGTGGGAATCCGGTTGAGATCAAATAGAGGCTGTCATGCAAATTGTGACGTTCGATGGAAAAGACGAAGGGCTCAAACATCAAATGGCGCAGTTGTTGGTGGATGCCTTCCGCGAGCATTGGGATGATGCGTGGGAGACGTTTGAGGATGGCTTGAAAGAAGTTGAAGAGATGTGCGAGACGGAGCGCATTTTCCTTATTGCTGTGGATGACGCTGGAAAATTGCTCGGCATGATCGGCGGCATTCCTCAATATGATGGCAACGTGTGGGAGTTGCATCCGCTGGCAGTGCAGCCGAGTTTACAAGGTAAGGGAATCGGGCGCGCGTTGGTGATAGAGTTTGAAGAGCAAGTAAGACAGCGCGGCGGATTAACGATCACACTCGGTTCGGATGATCAGGATGAAATGACGTCACTTGCGAATGTGGACTTGTATGAAAACTTGTGGGATAAGGTGAAAAGTATTCAGAACTTTAAGCGGCACCCGTATGAGTTCTATCAAAAGATGGGTTATGTCATTTCGGGCGTGGTGCCCGATGCAAATGGACGGGGCAGGCCGGATATTATCATGTCGAAGCGGGTGGCTTGATAGAAAATAAATCAGGTGGTCTCGACTGCTTGCGCTCGACCACCGACTAACGAGGTTACATGGAAACGATCTATCTGGACGGGCAGAGTTTGACCTTTGAGCAGGTGCAGGCGGTGGCGTATGGACAGGCAAACGCGCCTCGAGTGGAGATCAGTGACGCGGCGAAGAAGCTGGTGACGCGTGCCGCCGATGCGGTGCAGACTTTGCTCGCACGCGGCACGATTGCGTACGGAATCACTACGGGATTTGGTGCGTTCAAAGACCGCATTATTCCTGCGGATCAAGTGGAGTTGTTACAGCGCAATATTTTGGTGAGCCATGCAGTGGGAGTGGGGAATCCGTTTGATATCGCAACCACGCGCGCGATCATGCTTATTCGTGCGAATACGTTATCGCGCGGACATTCCGGCATTCGCCTGACGACCTTGCAACTGTTGGTGGATATGCTCAACGCGGGCGTGCATCCGGTGATTCCAGAGAAGGGGTCACTCGGCGCGAGCGGTGACCTGGCTCCGCTGGCGCACATGGCGCTGCCGATCATTGGTGAAGGTAAGGCGGAATATCAAGGCGAGGTGATGTCTGGCGCGGAGGCGTTCAAGCGCGCGGGGTTGAAGTCCATTACGTTGGCGGCGAAGGAAGGCTTGGCGCTGACGAACGGCACGACCATCATGACGGCGATGGGCGTCTTGCAAACTTTGCGGGCGGAACGATACAGCCAGACAGCGGATATTGCCGGATGTTTAAGCCTCGAAGCCTTGAATGGAACGGACCTTGCTTTCGATGAGCGGATTCATAACCTGCGACCGTTTCCGCGTCAGATTGAGTGTGCCAGTTATTTGCGAAGTTTGTTGAAAGGCAGTGAGTTCAAACGCGAACATTCGTCGTTGAATGTGCAGGATGCGTACACGCTGCGTTGTATTCCGCAGGTGCATGGAGCCGTCCGCGATGCGATTGCGTATGCGCGTTGGGTCTTTGAAATTGAGTTGAATGCCGTGACGGATAATCCGCTGATCTTCATTGATGAGAAAGATGAAATCACGGTTCTCTCTGGCGGGAACTTCCACGGCGAGCCGTTGGCGATTGCGATGGATTACCTCGCGTTTTCGGTGGCGGAGTTGGGCAATATCTCGGAACGGCGCGTGATGCGTTTGACCGATGAAAGCTCGAACATCCATACCTTGCCTGCCTTCCTCACCAAAGAAGGCGGACTGAATTCCGGCTTTATGATCTTGCAATACACGGCGGCGGCATTGGCAACCGAGAACAAAGTCTTTGCCCACCCCGCCAGCGTGGACACGATTCCCACTTCTGCCAACGTGGAGGACCATGTCAGTATGGGCGCGACCGCTGCAATTAAGTTGCGAAGCGTGCTCGATAACGTGGAGCGAATCCTCTCGATTGAGTTGATGTCTGCCGCACAAGGCGTGGACTTCCGCAAGCAAGTGATTGGCGAAGAAAAACGATTGGGCGAAGGAACAAGAAGCGTCTACGCGTTGATCCGTGAACACATCCCATTTATTGAAGCGGATACGGTGATGTATGAGTATATGGAGTCGATGCGTCAACTTGTGGCGGAGGGGAAGGTCGTCGCTGTGTAGCGTGTTATCTTGAATATGCCTGCCTCTTTTGTCTTTATTCTTGGGTGTACAATGCTTGTATAGATACGCGAGGCGTTTATGACCCAAGATTTGAAAACTCAAAATGTTCTGTTGACCGGCGCACGCCAAACGATGACGGCGTGGTCGAAGGTGATCGAATCTCGCGAGGAGATTCCTGCTGTCTATCAAAGTCATTTTGAAAAGCACTTTGGAGATGGACAGCCATTTCCGTTGGTGATCTGGATGCCTGCACTGGAAAGAAATTTAGGGCGGACGACTGAAAAGCTGATCTGCGATACGCCAGAGGCTGTGTATATCTTCGAGAAAAACGGGCAGCAGGTCAATTCACTTTCTTATTTGTATGAAAATGTATATAGCGTGGAAGATGGGAACATCTTGCTGGATGCGTGGTTGACGATTCGCGGGCAGACGCAAGCGGGCGAGACCCGGGCAACGACGCTGTATTTCAACATGACCAGCAAACGTCACTTCGAAGGGATCTTGCACAAGCTGCGCGGTTTCACTCAAGAAGCGGATGCGAGTTCAGTTGCGGCTCAAAAGGATAAATTCAATTCGCTCTCCGATCGCAGTTTCAAATTCATGAACTACGGACGCGAAAGCCTGCTGCCCGGTGAGACCGTGCAGGGATTTATTCATCAGCCGGGGATCAAGAATCCGTTCTTCACGATCTTTGGCATGACCTTTTATAAACCCGCCTCTCTCGCTCATATGGCGGTGCGCACAGACCGCGAGTTGATCCTCATCCAGGAGACGGGCGACGATAAGGAAATGAGCTCGGCGCGTTATGGAGGCATTTGGCAATACATCCCCCTGCATTGCATTGACTCAATTTCTGTGGAAGACACAGCAGAAGATCGCGTAAAGCTTTTGATCCGCTGCCAGCCAGATGCCTTGATCGAGAAGATCTTTGACCGTTCTAATTTGGAAGAGCTGGAAACTTTTTGTAAGGATATGCAAAAGGCTGTTTCTGTATAACTGACTCACCTTGGACGCCTGTCGAAAGGGCAATCCTCTCATTGCATAACAAGGTTCTTAGTGATTTGGATGAGTTGCAGGGATGGTTTAGTCAACTGGTGGTGGATGGGAAGATGCTGACAACAGGTTAAGGTTCGAGCGCGAAGTAGATTTTGCCGAAGCCGAGGTAGGTTCCGTCGAATTCGTACATGAAGCCTTGAGCTGTTTCTGGCACTTCAAACTTGGCGGTGGTGACGAGTTGATCGCCAGGGAAGAGCGTGTTGTATTGCATGGCGAAGTCGGTGGAATAGCCAAAGCCCTGGGTGTCTTTGAGATAGGCGGCATAGGCGGGGTCAATTTCAATATCCTGCGAGCCAAGGTTTTGAAAGATCAAATCTATGTGGATTTTTTTGTAGCGGGTTGGGGTTTGCCCGTCTGCCGGGGGATATGTGACGTTTGTGACTTGAATGCTTAAATTTCCGAGGGTGGCGGTTTCGCCGATACCATAGACGGTTGGGGCGCGTTCGCCTTCCAGGGTGGTGGGAACTTCCGCGGAGCAGGGAACAGGTCCGAGGTCCCATGTGAGGCGTTGGGCGGGCAGGTTGTAATTTGGGTCGGCTTCCAATATCAATAAGTTGGGTTGTTCCTGAACCAGCATAAAGGTCAACCAGACGCGGACTCGCTCTCCGGGGGCAACGGTGGTGTAAAGCACATCGTAGGTGTCTTGCCCGTGACTGTCTTTGGATGTGTATTTGTCGCCGGTGTAGATCGTGGCGTTGCCGCGATTGACGATGAGCATATCCACATAGAGGGTGGGGGCGGTCATGAACGGCTCGTTCACAAGCACCCAGCCGAGCACCATCCAGGTCAGGTCGCCAGAGCGGACTTCATCGCCGACTTTGAAAGTGTTTTCGGCGGGAGTGTAGTTCGGCGCAGACAGTGTGGAGCGGTCTATGAATTCGGGTCCGTAGGGTTTCTGTGCTTCTTCGTTCACGGCAATCACCGTGGACATGGGGTTGGGGATTTGCGGCACAGAAACTGTGGAGCAGGCGAGGCTGCTTAGTAAGAGAAGGAGGATGGCTGAGGTGATCGAGTAGCGGTTCATGATATATTCCTTTTATATGACCCTTGTATTGTAGGGTTTGAAACGCAGACGATGAAGCCGCAAAGGTGGGGAATTTTTTACCCTCTTTGGTTGGGTGTGCTTGCGTGTTTGATTTCAAAGATATAATCACGGGGAAACAGCCCAAATTCCATTCTTCATTATTCATCCCACTCCCTTATGACTAACCGCCCTCTTCGCGTTTTCCTCTGCCACTCCAGCAATGACAAACCCGTCGCCCCACAAGGGGATGATACGCGAAGCGGGGAGTTGTATCAAAAACTTCGCGCCGAAGTATAATTGTCTTAAGAGGTGACCTATGGTTGTTATAAATATTCCCGTAGATAACGAAACCGCCAAAATCTATGAACAGGCACCACAGGCGGACAAAAAGAAAATGCAAATACTCCTAAGCCTTTGGCTGCGCGAGTTTGAAAAACCGTCCGTTTCTCTTGATGAGTTGATGGACGAAATCAGCCGCAAAGCAGAAGCGTGTGGATTAACCCCGAAAATTTTTGAAACCGATTTATTGGTATAAGGTATTTGGAGGTAAAAATGACTTTACAAGAAATGGAAGTTGCCATTCGCAACTTAAACCCCAAGGAATTAGACGAACTCATGGTATGGTTCGAAGAATATTACGCGCAAGTATGGGACAAACAAATTGACGATGACGCGAATTCTGGGCGTTTGGATAATCTGCTTGCCGATGTAGACAGGGAATATAAATCAGGTTCGAGCAAACCTTTATGAACCATCGCACCTTGCCGCGCTTCTGGGAGGACTATAAACGGCTGCCGAAAGATATACAGGCATTGGCAGATAAGAACTTTGAACTCCTCAAATCCGACTCTCATCACCCTTCGCTTCACTTCAAAAAAGTAAATATCCGCAAACAGTTATGGTCTGTGCGTATTGGGGCACAATACCGCGCTCTCGGTGTGGAAAAGCCCGATGGGATCATCTGGTTTTGGATCGGTTCCCATGCTGATTACGATAAACTCTTGAGCTAATTCATCATTCCTCATTCTGACTTCATCATTTATGAACCGCCCTCTCCGCGTCTTCCTCTGCCACTCCAGCAATGACAAACCCGCCGTCCGCGAGTTGTATCA
>NZ_JADJDD010000027.1:0-150864 GCF_016702885.1 Candidatus Villigracilis vicinus | reverse complement strand
GCAATATATGCACGTGTATCTACAGATGATCAGGCTGATAAAGGATATAGTCTTCCTAGCCAATTAGATGGTTGCCGGCACTATATAGATCAACTTGGGTATTCAATTGTGGCTGAGTTCAAGGAAGATAACAGCGGTGCCATTCCAGTAGCTGAACGACCATATGGGAAACGATTGACTGAGATGATAAAGCTTCGTGAAGTGGATGCTGTAATTGTGCATCAGGTGGATCGTTTATCTCGTGATATTGTTGACCTCCTCGCTACAGTTCGTAATTGGCTCCGCGTAGGTGTTGAAGTATATGCGCTTGATGTCGGGAATTGAGAGTGAACTGGATATTGTTCTCGTTATTAAAGGTTGGCAGGGAAGTGATGAGCGAAAGAAAATTAGGGAACGTTCCATGCGAGGAAAGAGCCAAGGCTCGTACAGGACGAGTAATTGGTTCACGAGCACCCTATGGCTATGATCATGTTCGTGATGAGAATGGAAAGATTGTGAATTTTGAGCCTCTTGATGAAGAAGCCAAAATCGTGAAATTGATCTATGAATGGTATGTCAATGGTGATGAATCTGGTCAGCGACTTTCAGCAGGAAGGATTGCAAAACGGCTGTCAGCAATGTGTATTCCAACTCCTGGAGAGACAAACCCTGGTTATCACCGCACCCGTGGTAGTGGTATGTGGCATGCTTATGCTGTCCTTTCCATTATTGAGCGCGAAACGTATGCTGAATTTGGCGATTTGGAGTCCGCATTGGTCCAACACGCAATGAGCGTCCAAAAGAAGAATGGATTGAAGTTGCGGTTCCTGCATTAGTGGATCGAGAAACTTGGGAAACAGCGCAGGAATTAAGAAGGCAAAATAAACTTTTTTCGAGGCGTAACAAACAGCATGATTACTTACTAAGTGGACTAATTCGTTGTGCGTGTGGAAGAGCTATGAGTGGTGAGTATTTTAGTAATCACCAGTATTACACATGTACCTGGCGAAATAATCATCATAGTCAATTAGAGGAAAGAACTTGTTGGGCACACTCTGTTCGTGCAGATGCTATTGAAGTGGATGTTTGGGAGAGTATGCTCGATCTCTTTAGTAATCTTGAAAAATTGGAAAGCCAATTGAGAATTGCCCAACAAGATGAATTAACTTCTTTGGATCCAAAATTAGAGGAGTTAAATGCTGTAGAGGCTATTATTGTTCAAACGGAAGCAGATGCTATGGAGATTGGTCAAGCACTGAAACGGGCTACCGGCTTAGTGGCAAAAAGCCTAGAACAAAATATGGTTGAAGTAAACCAGAGATATGATGCCATGTGTAAGAGACGACAAATTTTACAATCTGAAATAAGTGTCACTCAATTGACAGATGACGCTGTTCAGGGTGTGATCGAATTTGCGCAGGATGTCTTTGTTGGGAAGAAAATGCTGACTTTCAAGTCAAAAGGCACAATCTCGAAATGTTGAAAGTTCAGGTTGAAGTCGATAATGGTAAATTTACAATTTTTAGTTTGGCAGGAAAAATTTCTGGAGAGATTCGCAAACTTCCAAAAGCTACTGGAGGCAGTTCTGGTGGTGGAGGTGTGACAAACTCGCATTCACCAAACAAAGCCCTTCTTTTATTTCGCTTTCATGCAGGGCTTCTTCCACTTGGGATGTGATGTTGACAAATCCGCGCCGGGATGGGAGGTTGAACCAGAGTTCTTTGCGATAGGATTTCATACACCTTATCCAATTTTGGGCAACACAGCGCCGGTGCGGCCCATATAACTGCGATATTCTTCGCCGAATTTTTCGATCATCATTTTTTCCTCTGCCTGTACGCGCAGCAGATAGAAGGGAATGAAAATCAGGAGGTTGACAAGCCCCGCGATCCAATTCTGAAGCAGTAAAGGCTGGGCAATGACCCATAACCATTGTGAAGCGTACATTGGATGCCGGATCACAGCATAAATGCCTTTTGTGATCAATTCATGCTTCTCGCGAATTTCCAGGGACGGCGACCAGTTCAAACCAAGGTCAGCATGGGCACGCCAGAATACGAACAAGGCTCCCAGCATTAAAGTAGTTCCAAGCCATCCGCCCCAGGCGGGCATGGTGTAGTTGGCAAAATCCAGCCAGGTGGAAGCGGAATAGATCAGCGGCAGGATCATCATCCCGATCAACAGTAGGAACAGGATCAACTTTTCCTGTTGTGAAACGCGCTGTTCGCTCATCTTTTCCTGCTTGCGTTTTTTGTTGAGCGGCGCACGGATGACCATCTCGACCATCAGCGCGAGCCAGTAAACAATTTCAAAGATACTCATACATTACTCCGTTTTTTCGACAACTATCGTTGCCTCCGTCAATAGAGCAGCGATGGCACCAAGCGCAGCCAATTGTGGTGCGATCAATACCCCCACTACTCCAATGGTGACAGGGATTTCCAGTAATACCTTGCCATCTTTATCCTTAATAATGACCTTGCGGATATTGCCTTCGTGCAGCAACTCCTTGATTTTGGAGACGATTCTCTCGCCATCCACGCTGAATTCCTCAGTTCGTGTCTTTTCGTCCATAGCGATATCCTTTCAGGATTGATTCCTATAATACTCGAACCACTTTTCATCGAGCGGCTGCCATTCGTCGCTTTGGTCGGCGCGTTCTTCCCAATTTTCCTTGCCGCTCCATTCCTCGATCTTGATCGCATACACTGAGGTGGCGCGCAATTCCTTCTCGCTGATCTCGCGATATTCCTGTCCGGCTCGGAGGGTCGGGAAATATTTACCGATCAATCCATTAAGCAGCTTTGTTGCTTCATTAGTATCTGTCACGATGCGTGCTGTTCCAAAAGCGATCACGCTGCGATACTGAAGTGAAAACTCCAGCGCCACATTGGAGGGCAACATCTGCCCCAACTCGCTCGCCTCCATACTGACTTTGGGGTTGGTCTCCAAATTTGAGCGGATTCTCCCCGCAAGATTCGAGTGAAAGACGATCTGGTGATTCTCCTCATCGTACCAAAAGGTGGTGGGGTTGATAAAGGCTTGCCCATCTATCGACGTGGCGAAGTGACCCACCTTTGCAGTTTTCAAGAATCCGCGGATCCAGGCGTCGTCTTTGGTGAGGTGCGGTCTGCGCTGAAAGGCAGTGGGGTTTTGACTTATATAATCTCTTGGCATTTTATTATCCCTATTTTTGAGTATCCACAAGCAGGTGCACGTAAATGGTCCATTGGGCGACGTAGCCGAGGATGATGCTGGCGAACACGATCAGAGAACCGATCCAATTTACTTCGCCGAGAAATGATAGCAGGAAGTAGATACTTGCCCCAGCAGTGAGCGAACCCAGCAAGGCAACTTCCACTGCCATTAGATTGGCAATGCTGTACGGTTTATTTACCCGTGGAACTTGTTTTGCACGCCATTTGAACGCCTTTTCGACTTCGGGATGATACTTGATATAGAAGTCCTTGATCGTATTCATGGCTTCCACCGATTCATGCCAGGAGGCGCGTAAGCGGGCAAGCTGCGCAATGGTCAACCCGCCCATGAAGGTTAGCACGAGAAAAAGCGCAAAGAATGCAAAGGAGATGGTTTTCGATTGAGCATCCAGTTGAGTGCCGACGATGGCGGCAACGAAAGAGCCGACCGAAACAAAATAAAAGGATGTGACTCGCGAGCGGTCTTCGTTGGCTTGGAAGGCGGTCTGGGAAATATATTCATATTCTTTTTGAAGCAGTTCATCGGGGTTGAGCTTCGGTTTGGGTGCCATGCATGCTCTCCTTGATTATAGTATCCCCATTATGACATGACTTTGCTTTTGGCGCAAAAAAGTAGCGCGAGATAAACTCTCGCGCTACGCTGATCTAGAGGCTGACCGCCCACTCGCCGCGACGCATGACCGGCTCGTGTGTACCGTCTGCGTGGATGCCGTCTATGTCCATTTGATTCGAACCGACCATGAAATCCACGTGGATGAGGCTGTCATTTCCGCCCGCAGCGATGAATTGCTCCTTGCTCATTTCCGAGCCGCCAGTCAGGTTATACCGATAAGCGCTGCCCAGTGCAAGGTGACAGGATGCGTTTTCATCGAAGAGCGTGTTGTAGAAGAGATGCTTCCGCTGGGAAATGGGAGAGCTGTCTGGAACCAGAGCAACTTCCCCGAGGTGCGAAGCGTTCTCGTCCGTTTCCAAAAGCCTGCGAATGTGATCCTCTCCCTGTTTGGCGGTCACTTTCGAAACGCGTCCATTTTCAAAGGTAAGGGTGAACGCATCGACCATATTGCCAGAGAGAATCAGCGGCATGCTTGAGGAGATGTAGCCTTCGGCTTTTTCACGATGCGGCAGGCAGAAAACCTCTTCAGTGGGGAGATTGGGAATGAACTCGATGCCGCTCACCGTAGTGGATGAGGCGCCGATCCAAATATGATTTTCCGGTAGTCCGAGGGTGAGGTCGGTGCCGGGCGCTTTGTAATGCAGCCCGCTAAATTTTTTCCCGTTGAGATAATCACATTGACGATGCAGCCGATCGGCATGGTCGCGCCATGCTTTTACCGGGTCATCCTGGTGAACTCTACAGGCATCGAAGATGGCGTCCCATAATTTTTCCTGTGCCTGTTCAACCGGAATACCCGGGAATACTTTTTTCGCCCAAGCTGGAGTGGCAGTGGAAACGACACACCAGTTTTGGGTATTTTGATCGAGATATTTATAGGTGGGTTCATATTTTTGCGCAATCGCTTTGCGGTATTTTCCGATCAATGCCGGGTCGACGCCTTCGAGCAGGTTGGGGTCGGAGGAGGAAATGCTCAGCAGGGCATCGCCGCGCTCGCCGTACTCATGTTCGCGGGCGATGAGCCAGTCGGGAACTTCGGTGAGTGATTCCGGATCGGCATTGTCAAAGCGGATGCGGGAAAGGCGTTCATCCACCCAGCGCACGTCCACATATGGAACACCGAGTTGATACGCCTTGATCGCTACCTGCCGGACGAGCTCGATATCGGGAATGCCCGCAGAGATATTAAGGCGTTGGTGCTTTTTTAAATTAAGACCGATATTGACGATGATGTCTGCATATTTTTCAAGGGATTTTTGAAAAGCGTCACTCATGGCTGCTCCGGAATCATTTGATTGAATGGGTTTTACCACAATTGAACAAGGATGAAAACCGACCTAAGTGTGAGAAAAGAAAAACTCCCCGCCTCGTGACGGGGAGTGGACTTGATTCTGTTACAGGGAGATCGCCCATTCACCCTGACGCATCACCGGCTCACGTTTGCCGTCCTTGGTGATGCCGTCGATGTCCATTTGCGGGGAACCGATCATGAAGTCGACATGGTTAAGGCTGACGTTGCCCCCAGCGGCGATAAATTCGTCGTCGTTCAACTCTGTTCCTCCGGCGAGGGTGAAGCGATAGGCGCGTCCGATGGCGATATGGCAGGAGGCGTTTTCGTCGAAGAGGGTATTGTAGAAGAGATGTCCGCGTTTGCCGATGGGGGAGGAGGCTGGGACGAGGGCAACTTCGCCGAGGCGATGCGAGCCTTCGTCAGTATCCACTAATTTTTGTAGAGCGGCTTCTCCCTTTTTTGCTGTAACTTTGACGATGCGCCCGTTCTCAAAATGAACCTGGAAATCTTCGATCAATGTACCGCCATAGCTGAGCGGGAAGGTGGCAGAAATGACACCATCAGCGCGGTTGCGATCTGGTAGCGTGAAGACCTCTTCGGTGGGCATGTTAGCGGTGAATGCAACCCCGTTCTGCGCCATTGATTGCGCGCTGATCCAAAGATGCCCGCTGGGGAGACCGAGGGTAAAGTCGGTGCCGGGACCTTTGTAGTGTAGTGCCGTGTACTGTTTGGATTGCAGGTATAAAGCACGCTCACGCAGAGCGGCGATGTGTTTGTTCCAAGCTTCGATCGGGTCGGGCTGGTCAATGCGGGTGGTTTCAAAGATGGCTTGCCAGAGTTTGTCTTGTGCCTTTGCGAGCGGCAGGTCTGGGAATATTTTGTGTGCCCACGCCTCACCAGCGGCAGCAACTACGCACCAGTTGATGGCGTTGGTGGTCACTTTTTCACTGACCGCGCTCCAGTTTTCCAAGTGGGTTCTTTGCATGCGCCCAACTACATCGGGATCCAACCCGCCTAGCAGATCTGGGTTTGATCCGCCAATGGAGAGCAGGGCGTCGCCGTTCTCGATCATGTCCATGATGCCCTGGATCTGCCATTTGGAGTATTCACCAAACGAGTCTTTGGGGGCGTGTTGCACACGCAAACGGAGCATTTCTTCATCGGCAAAGATGGCGTCTACATAGTTTGCGCCAACCCCGTAGGCGGCTTTTGCGATCTCTCGCACCAGCGGGGCGAACTGATTTGGTACACCACGTGTACCTGCGGCGGTGATGATCAAGCGCTGTCCTGCGCGGATGTTCAAACCGACTTTTACAATAGCTTCGGCATATTTTGCCAACATTTCCTGGTGGGTTTTACCGGTCATAACGCCTCAAATATTGATATGGATTGTTTCTAAGTATAGCATGATGGGATACTTTCCATTCTTTTTTACTGCGTTGCAAAAATGATACAAGTCGTTCATTTTCAAGGATGAGCGGGCTCGTGACTAAAAAGCGGCTGCGGGGATATACTTGGCTGGAACCACATCCCTGTGCAGGAGCTTCCCCATGTTGAACCTCGAAAAAGTGGATACTGAGAACAAGAAACAGGTCAGGCGTTTTGTGGAGTTGCCGTTCCGCATTTATGCGGATTGCCCGCAGTGGGTGCCGCCGTTGAATGTGGATGCCTATAACCAGCTTAACCGCAAAAAGCACCCCTTTCATGAACATTCCGATGTGGAGTTCTTTCTTGCCGTACGCGATGGACGCGATGTGGGGCGTATTGCGGTGATCGAAAACAAACTATACAATGGCTATCACAAGCGCCGGACGGCAAATTATTATCTTTTTGAATGTGAGAACGACCTTGAAGCCGCCACCCTTTTGTTCAATGTTGTTTCGGAATGGTCGCGTACCCGTGGGTTGACCATCCTTATTGGTCCCAAAGGCATGGGCCCATTGGATGGTTATGGAACCCTGGTCTTTGGGCATGAGCACCGTCAGACGATGACCATGCTCAATTACAACCACGCCTACTACCAGTCATTGGTGGAGGCGCAGGGTTTTGTCAAAGAAGTGGACTTTGTCTCCTGCTATTTGCCCGCGGATCAATTTCAGATCCCTGAGCGGGTAAAGCGCATTACCGAGCGCGTCATGCAGCGCGGACATCTTGAGATCAAGACCTTTAAGAATAAGAAAGAATTGCTCAGTTGGGCAGATCGTATTGGGACAGCGTATAACAATGCTTTTGTGAATAACTGGGAATATTATCCGCTGACCCAGCGCGAGATCGATTTTGTGGTCGAGAATATTATGACGATCGCCGACCACCGTTTGATTAAGATTATTACCCACGGTGAAGATGTGGTTGGTTTCCTGTTTGCCTTTCATGATGTCTCCGCCGCCATGCAGCGCGCAAAGGGAAAATTATTCCCCTTTGGCTTGTTGGATATCCTGTTGGAGATCCGTCGTACAAATACGGTTTCGGTGAACGGCATGGGAATTTTGCCGGAATTTCAAGGACACGGCGGTAACGCACTTTTATATTACGCAATGGGAAACACGCTTTTGGATTTCAAACAATTCGTGCATGTGGAAATGACCCAGGTTGCAGAAACAACCGAGCAAATGCGCGCAGACCTAAAGAACTTAAACGGGGTGGAATATAAAAATCACCGGGTGTATCAAAAAGAACTGTAAAAAATCGGATGGCTTTTGCCATCCGATTTTTTTTTATTCTAACTTCCTAGTTTCCACTTCAGATTTGCCGATCTCAGATTTGATCGGCTCGCCGTTCCGCAGCGCTTCACCATCTTCTGGTTTCGTCAGCGGCAGGATGATGTGAAAATGGCTTCCGGGAAAATTCACTTCGTCGTAGCCGGGGCTTTCGACCCAGATGCGCCCGCCATGCGCTTCTACGATGCCTTTGGAAAGAGCCAGCCCCAGCCCTGCGCCGCTGCCTTTAAAACGCGATTTGCTGGTGGAGTGTTTGCCCAACTCACCAGGTTGGTAGAACTTTGAGAAGATGACCTCGCGCAGATTCGGGTCTACGCCCACACCGGTATCGCTGACGATGATCTCCACGCCGCCGATGGGGAGGTTGATGATGGCGGGAATATGCTTGCCAGTGATGGTGATCCACCCATTGTTGGGTGTAAATTTGACGGCATTACGGATCAGGTGATGGAATAATTTTCTCAGCAGGTGCGGGTCGGCTTTGACGAGCGGAATGGCAGGGACGTTGATGGATAAGAATTGCTCGCGTTCGCGGATCATCTTGGCATGGTCGCTGCTTACTTCGAGGATCAGTTGCGCCAGGTCCACAGGTTGAAGATGGGGCTTGAGGGAACGTGCATCGATCTGGGCGATGTCGAACATCGAGTCCATAACTTCGTGCAGGCGGATGGTCCCATCGTAGATGCCCTTCATCATTTTCTTGAGATTATTTTCGAGTTTGGGGTCGTCCATCAGCATTTCGGTATAGCCCTTGATAACGGTCAACGGAGTGCGAAGCTCGTGTGATGCAATACTGATGAAATCGGACTTTGCCTGGTCGATGCGCTGGAGTTCCTGATTGTTCTTTTCGAGGGTGCGGCGTGCCTGGCGTAGTTCCTGGTTCAGACGCATGAGGTTGTCTACGAGGCGGGCATTTTCGAGGGCAACGGCGGTCTGGTTGGCGTGTGCGCCAAGAACAGAGAGGTCTTCACGGGTGTAGCGGTTGCCGCTTAATTTTGATCCAAAAGCGAGCAGACCGATCCATTGTTTTTTGGCAAAGATCGGAATATAGACTTCGGAGCGGAGTTCATTGAACCAGCTCAGCTCATTGGGAGAAGCAGCCCGGTAGGTAGGGTGCAAGTCCAGGTCATATTGAAGAAGCGGTTTTTGCTCACGGATAAAATACGAAGCGATCACTCCGCTTTCTTCCAATTCCACTGCCACGAGTTGTCGTTCTTCAGGGCTGCGGGCGGAGCGGAGTTTGAAGGTCTTGTGCCCGTCGGCATGTCTTTCTGCATCCACAAGGAAAAGGAAGCCGCGGTTGATCTGCATGGCTTCAAGCATAATGCCGATGGCGATGTTGGCGAGGCGGTCCATATCCAGGATGTTGCTGATGCTTTCACTGTATTGGTGAATGGTTAGGCTGGCGTCGTATTGGTCGCCCTTCATCCATGTGTTGACGGTGCGCGAGACCAGATCGTTGAGCGGGGCAAAGATCAGTGCCAGGATAAGTGCGACCACCGCACCCGCCACCAGAGGGCTGAAATTCTCGTTTGCACTGAACAGGGCTTGAATGAGCATGAAGCCTGCAATGTAACAACCAACAACGGCAATTGTGCTGGCAACATAGATCAGCCCGCGGCGTGTGATGTTTTTCAGGTCAGGCACGTAATGAGTGCCGACCACGTAGGCTGTGCCGATGGCAATGAATATTCGGAGCGGCTGCCCTATCACCAAAAAGCCGGAGAACAGAAGGATGTCATTTAATAAGGTAAATGCGACGGGAACCCACCAATATCCCAACCGGCTGCGCAGGAGCGGCTGACGGCTTTGGTGTTGTGCTTTATAGAGGGTAAGGATCATATTGATGGTCAGGATGATCCATCCTAAAATGACCCATGCCGGACCCAGACGCGAACGGTACAGGATCAGGTCGCCGTTTGTCCATAGGTCATCAGGCAGATTAAAAACGTTAGTCAGGATCAGCCCCAGCCCCAATGACCAGAAACCAAAATATCCGATCCATGCCCACCAGTCCCGGCTCTTCAGAAAGACCTGAAGAGTGATTAATAGTATGATGGCAAGGGTAAAGGCGACGTATGTTTGTAATTCTTGAAAGAGCAGTTCATCCCCGCGGTTCTGCCAGACAGCTTCCGAAATGTTTATGACCAGGGCGAGTAAGGCGTACAAAACCACCAACCAGGTGGCGGTTCCTTGCCCATCTTCGCGACGTTGAATGGCAAAAAAAACGACCGGCAGGTAGACCATGCCGAGGAATATTAAAATGATGATCTGTGCCAGTGATGCGCTCATGATGATGGCGGAAATTTTACTCGAATTCATCGATAATCGGTTATCATTATTGTTATGCTAACCTCGCGAGCCTCCCGCCTCAAATACAATTTTCCGCAGGATTTTTTTCGACCCGACGGACATGTCGTTTTTTCAGACATGGCTTCCGCCAGGGCGTTCGCCAACCGAATGTCTGCGCTTCGTACCGCCCCGGTTTCTGCCTCTGACCTTTATGTGATCTCCCTCCTTGATGAGGCGTATCACATTTTGCTTCGCAATTATTACAGCCGCTATACCGGTGTGATGGGACGTGCCATGGGGGCGCTTCAAGCCACACTCGGTTCAAAATACGACCTGACGCTGACCAAATTCACTGAAGAATTTCCGCCTATGTCGGTCTTTCGCGGGGAACAGACGGCGGGTGTTTATCTTTCCACCAAGCTGCCAAATTTTGGCGACTTCGGTCATGGCGTGCGCGCCGCTGCAGTGGAAGAAATGTTGTTGATCAACAACGCGAACAAGAATCCGGCGATCGCACCCTATCGTGATTTGTTCGATGAAACCGTCATGAATGGATCTTCCTTCAAAGAGTTCACGACCCAATTATTGGAGTTCTTCTCCAGCCAGCCTGGGTTGGGCGGTGGGACAGGGAAAGCCGAGACGCTTGCCGAGATCTTGCGCGGACCGATCGATGCTTCACCGGATTCACTTGAAGGACAGCTGAAATTCATCCTTGATAAATGGGGCTACATCCTCGGCGGAGAGTTTTCGATTCGACTTTTGCGCGGCATGGACTTTTTGCGCGAAGATATCATCCGCAAACAGGGACCGATCGATACCTTCAACGTGGAAACGCATGTGCCCACTTTTACCGGGCATGATTATGCCGAATTCGAACGTTACAGCCCCGACCAGGAATGGATGCCGCGCCTCGTTTTGATGGCGAAGAATACCTACGTCTGGCTCGACCAGCTTTCCAAGAAATACGAACGTGATATCGTCACCCTCGATCAGATCCCCGATGAGGAATTGGATCTCCTTGCTGCGCGCGGTTTTACCGGCTTGTGGCTGATCGGTTTATGGGAACGCAGCCGTGCTTCACAGCGCATGAAGCAGCGTATGGGGCAGCAAGATGCCGTCGCTTCGGCATATTCGCTTCATTCTTATGATATTGCCACAGACCTTGGCGGCTGGGATGCGCTCAATAATCTGCGCTCGCGTGCTTGGGCGCGCGGTGTGCGCCTCTCTGCAGACATGGTACCCAATCATATGGGCATCGACTCGCAGTGGGTGACCGAACACCCCGACTGGTTCCTGTCATTGCCGTATGCACCCTATCCCTCCTATTCGTTCCGTTCCGAAAATCTTTCAGATGACCTGCGCGTGGGCATTTACCTTGAAGACCATTATTACGATAAGACCGATGCCGCGGTTGTCTTTCAGCGCCGCGACTTGCAGACGGGCGACCTGCGCTACATCTATCATGGCAACGACGGCACTTCCTTCCCGTGGAATGACACCGCTCAGTTGGATTACAGTAACCCGGTTGTACGTGAGGCGGTCATTCAGGTCATCTTGCATGTGGCGCGTAATTTCCCTGTCATCCGTTTTGATGCGGCGATGACGCTTGCCAAGAAACACGTTCAGCGCTTGTGGTTCCCCGAGCCGGGCGCGGGCGGAGCAATTCCATCCCGTTCCCAATTCGGTATGACTAAAGCCGAGTTCGACGACAAAATTCCCGTTGAATTCTGGCGTGAGGTTGTGGATCGGGTTGCCGCCGAAGTGCCGGATACACTTTTACTCGCCGAAGCCTTTTGGTTGATGGAGGGGTATTTTGTGCGCACCTTGGGCATGCACCGCGTATACAACTCTGCCTTCATGCACATGCTGCGCGATGAAGACAATGCCAAGTATCGCATGGCGATCAAGAATACACTCGAGTTCGATCCGCAAATTCTCAAGCGCTATGTCAACTTTATGAACAACCCCGATGAGAAGACTGCCGTTGAACAGTTCGGCAAAGGCGATAAATATTTCGGCATCTGCACCGTGCTTGCCACCTTACCCGGTCTGCCCATGTTCGGGCATGGACAAGTGGAAGGCTTCTCTGAAAAATATGGAATGGAATTCCGCCGACCGAAATGGGAAGAGACTCAGGATGATGGCTTGATCCAGGCGCATGAATGGCGCATCTTCCCGCTCCTTCACCGCCGCAGCCTGTTCGCCGACGTGGAGAACTTCCTGCTCTTTGACCTTCAAAAACCCTACAGCGGCATTGATGAAAACGTCTTTGCCTACTCCAACCGCCTTGGCGAAGAGCGCGGATTGGTCATTTATCACAACGTCTTTGCCGAGACCAAAGGCTGGATCAAGACCTCAGCTCCGGCGCTCGACAAAGGCTCAGGCAAACTCAAGCGTCGCAACCTTGCCGAAGGGCTGGGGCTGCCTCGCCAGGGTTATGTTATTTTCAAAGATTATTCGTCGCAGTTGGAATACGTCCGCTCGTGTGAGGAGATCTGGAACAAAGGCATGTATGTGGAATTGGGCGCCTACCAGTGCCACGCCTTCATGGACTTCCGCTTCGTATACGATCCGGAATGGAAGATCATTTGCGACAATCTCAACGGTGCAGGCGTATCTTCATTACAGGAAGAGTGGCGTAAAACCTTTGTAAAGGTGGAGGAAGTGGAAGAAAAACCCGCCAAGAAGAAACGCGCTGTTCGCAAGCCAACCACAAAGAAACCGACTGCCAAAGCCAAGACAACGAAGAAGGCAGCAGCAAAAACTGCCACGAAAGCCAAGGCTGTGAAAAAGCCCGCATCTGCAAAACCGACCACGAAGAAACCGGTGAAGAAATCCGCAGCGACACCTGCTGTGAAAGCGAAAAAGACAGTCAGCAAACCGAAGGCTGCTGTGAAGAAACCTTCGGCTAAAAAGACAGTGGTGAAAAAGTCGCCTGCAAAACCAGCTGGTAAAAAGAAAACGAAATAAAGCATCGACTCGGTCAGATATCTATATCTGACCGAGTATTTTTTCTGGGACGGAACTTATGAAACTAAAACTATACCTTATTACCTTTTTTACATTCCTCGTCATAGACTCGCTCTGGCTGGGACTGGTGGCGCCAGCTTTTTATCGTTCACAGATCGGTTTCATTATGGCAGACCAGCCGAACTTCCTTGCGGCGGGATTGTTCTACATCCTTTTCATTCTCGGACTGGTATTCTTTGTTGTCGAACCAGGTGTGCGCGAACAGACGTTGACACAGGCTGTCCTGCGCGGGGCGCTGTTCGGGCTGGTGACGTATGCCACATACGACTTGACCAACCTCGCCACACTTGCAGGCTGGCCCGTTCTGTTGACGGTGGTAGACCTTGCCTGGGGAACCGTTCTGAGCAGCACGGTAACGCTGGTCAGTGTTTGGGTGGGGAAGCGGTTTATTAAGTAGTCGCCTGTTCAGGTTAGGTATGATGCGCGTAGTCAGATTAGGACTTGGTGAGTTTTTATGTATGTCCACCCTACAGGTGCCATACGAAATCGTTACAGTACAAAAATCATATTGACTCGCGTTTTGAAAAGTACTATACTGACAACCATCAAGAGGTAACGCCAACATGCGATTATTTCACGGAATTTCCCGGATCTGTAGATAGAGACACGCGAATATACACGCGTGTCTTTTTTTTATCTAAAATATAATTTCAAAAAAGGAGACTTTTGCCATGGACTACGGACTGATCGGCAAGCTCGAGAAAGCAAAACGCTATGCGGAGGATCGCCACCGTTTCCGCTTCAATAAATTTGACCTTACTTTTCACGGGGATAACAACGAACACCATGTGACTTATGACAGCGGCGTTTTCAGCTGTGACTGTGAATTCTTCCTGACCCATAAGCGCTGCGGACATTCCATGGCGCTTGAGATCCTGCTCAAGGATATGATCGTCGAAACCGTTGAAGCCTAACCTACAACTGAATAGCTTGACTGCCCTCTGCTCTTGCAGAGGGCAGTTTTTTATCTAAAAATGATCTTACCCGAAAGACATCGGGACGATGTGGGGGAATGTTCTTGTGACTGAAGTTTTTCTTGGTTTAGGACTCGAGATCAAGTTCTCCTCGTAAAAATGTGGTTTTGGGATGAGTTTCTGAACATTCTCATTAAATCTTAAACATTGTAGAGTAAAATTTTCCCCATGAAGCGAATTAACCGTAGAGATTTTCTAAAACTGGGCGGGCTTACCTTGGGCGGGCTGGCGTTTTCGCCCTTCCTGCCTGGGCTGACCGATTTTGACGACAGCTTTGTGGTGCGCATTGCCACTAAAGACATGCCCGTACGTAAAGAACCCACTGACAAAAGCCGTATCGAACTTTCACATTATCGTGATGAATTGGTGCATGTTTATGGTGAAGTGACCGCCGAGGAGCCGGAGCATAACCCGGTTTGGTATCGTGTGTGGGGCGGCTACCTTCACCGCGGAAGGCTGCACCGCGTCCGTACCATTTACCAGGACCCGATCAAATCCATCACCGAAGGCACGCGTCTCATTGCAGACATTTCCGTGCCGTTCACCACACCGTACCGCTATTCCAAGACCTTTGGCTGGCAGCCTCTTTCGCCGCCGCTGTATTATGGCTCCGTTCACTTTATCGAAGCCATCGAACAGGGACCGGAGATGGCGGATTACGACGGACCCTGGTATCGCATTTTCGATGAACTTGATTCGAACGTTACCTACTATGTACCTGCCATTCACATGCGTGTATTGTCAGATGATTTCACTTCGCCCATCTCACCCGATGTGCCCTATGAAGAAAAGCTGATCGAGATCAACCTCACTACTCAAATGTTGTATGCTTATGAATACGGCAGCCTGGTCTTCCAGACCAACATTTCCTCTGGTGTGCCTGGCGACCCCACCGGCGGTAAGGGCGTTCCGACCACCACGCCGACCGGCAAGTACACCATCCTCGATAAAGTCCCAGCCAAGCACATGGGGTATAGTTATTTCGGTCAGCAGACCACCGGCAACGTCCTCGCCGATGTTGATAACTACGTTCTACCCGGCGTACCGTGGACGTCCTTCTTCACCCCGCTGGGGCATGCTTTTCACGGCACCTATTGGCACGAAAACTTCGGTTCGCCCATGAGTCATGGCTGCATCAACATGCGCTCCAACGAAGCCAATTGGATCTTCCGTTGGACCAAACCGGTTCACATCGTTGGCAACGTCGCCACACGCGGGCTTGGTACCACGGTCGAGATCCATTACTAACTTTTTGGGAATCTCTTCCCCCCAAACTGAACCCACCTTTTGAGGTTTCCCTGCTCTCATGCCTACCCTACACTGGAACGGGAAGCATCTTTCCCAGCCGCAGCCTGCTGCACTGACCCTTGACTCCATCCTCTATCCGAAAGGACGCGGTTATCCCAAGGCGCGTTCTGATGGGCGCGTTATCCACGGAGATAACCTGGAAGTCATGGCGGCATTGCTGCCCGAATACGAAGGACGCATCAACCTCATCTACGCCGACCCGCCCTTCTTCACCAATCGGCAATTCCATGCCCGTGTGGGCAGGGGAGAGGATTCGCGCAAACCCTCCAAGTGGAAACTGGCAGAGGGTTATCACGATTCGTGGGATGACATGGACGCCTATCTGGGCTTTCTCTACGAACGCCTGCATTTGATGTACCGCCTGCTTGCCCCGAACGGGACCCTGTATCTGCACCTCGATTGGCATGCCGATGCCCACGCCCGCCTTATTCTTGATGAGATCTTCGGTGCGGAGAATTTCATCAATGAGATCATCTGGGCATACCACGGACCATCGCCGATCCGTACGGCGTTCAATCGCAAGCATGACACCATTTTGATGTATGCGAAAAGCAAGGATTACACCTTTAACGTGGATGATATCCGCGAGCCGTATAACCCCAACACGGTGGCTACTTTCAAAGCCTCAAAAAAGGCGGGGTTCGGCAAAGTACCCGATCTCGAGCGCGGCAAGGTTCCTGAAGATTGGTGGTATTTCCCTGTCGTAGCGCGCCTGCATAACGAGCGCACGGGGTATCCCACTCAAAAGCCGGAAGGTTTGCTCCAACGCATTATTCTGGCATCTTCGAATAAAAATGACATTGTCGCCGACTTTTTCTGCGGCTCCGGTACCACTGCACTCGTTGCCGCCAGGAACGGACGCAGGTTTATCACCTGCGATGCGTCCATTCGGGCGATCCACACGGCGCGTGCGCGGCTGGCAGAGACCAAGTCAGTGTTTTCGGTAGAGCGCGATATTAAGATCAAAACGGAAATTGCCACCAAGTCGAAGAAGATCAAACTTAAAGTAAATGGTGACCTGGTGCAGTTGCACACTTCGCTTGACGTGGATTTTTGGGAAGTAGACCCGGCTTGGGATGGGAAAACCTTCCGCAGCGCCGCGCAGGCTCAGCGTCATGTACGCAGCGGCGAGATTCCCATGGAGTTAAAAATAAAAACCGGAGGCAAGGTCTGCATCCGGTTGGTAACGGTCGAAGGTAAACAGTTCCAGCTAAATATCTAAACGATAGCCGACACCACGCACGGTCTTGAGGAATTTTGGGTTATCGGGGTCAAGCTCAATGGCGCGGCGCAGCCAGGAGATATGCACATCAAGAGTGCGCGTATCTCCGGTGTAGTTGGTTTCCCAGGCTTTTTTGAAGAGGGGTTCGCGTTCCACCACTTCTCCATGTTTATCCATCAATAATTGAAGCAGAGTCACCAGCCGCGGCGTGAGTTTTGTGCTCCTGCCCATGCAGCGTACGCGTCGCTTTTCGAGATCGAGGCGGATGGGACCGACATGCAAGACGTTCTTGCCGTCGCCGGGCAGCAGGGGTTTGATGCGATTGGCAAGTTTTTGAACCGTGAAGGGCAGCGCCAGCACGGCATCTGCCGCATCTTTGCTGACTTCCTTATCTTCATCGAGGATCAGAATGATCGGGAGCTTGGAATCTTTTTCGCGCAGCGCCTGACAGATGCGCAAACCAGTGCTGCGCATGGATGCGGCGTTGACCACAACCAGACTCGGGCTGACTTCTTTAAGTAATGCAACGGCCTTGCTGCCGTTCTGGGCGATATGTACATCAAATCCCTTCTTCTGCAGGTCTGCGGCAAAAGAAGGGACTTCTGCGTGCTTGGCTTCGATAACCAAAAGTGTTGTTGTCTTCATAATTTATTTCGATAATGCCTTTGTGCGATTTTCGGACAAAACTTTGTTTTAAGCTTGTTAAGATATTCGGATTATACACCATATCTTAACGATGAGTCTCAAACCAGAGTACCATTTTTTTCATTATTACATTGACATATCTTTTAACTTATGGAAGTACACATGCATCCCGTTATTGTGACTCTGCACCAGCCAGTTGACCGCAGCCTGCATTGATATCGATGCCGCGCCGCATACGGATCGTGCATGGAATTCCGGCTTGCTCCAATGTTTCTTTGAAGGCTTGCGCACGCTGACGGTCGGTAGCTTCGCCATCATATCCTTGTGTGGGATTTAAAGGAATTGCATTCACATGACAAAGCAGACCCTTGAGCCGCCGGGCGAGTTTTTGTGCAACTTCGGGTGTGTCGTTTACGCCGTTGATGAGTGCCCATTCAAAGGTCACGCGGCGATGCGTCTTTTCGATATAGTATTTGCAGGCATCGATCACATCGTCGATCTTATAGCGTTTGTTGACCGGCATAATGGCGAGGCGTTCGTCATCGTCGGCGGCGTGGAGCGAGATGGCAAGGTTGACCTGACGCTGTTCATCGGCGAAGCGCCGGATCTGCGGAACCAGCCCCACCGTGGAAATGGTCAGACGCCGCGCGCCGAATTTGTAGCCTTCGCCATCGTTGAGGATGTCGATCGCCGCCATGACGTTTTCATAATTATGGAAAGGTTCACCCATGCCCATGAACACCACGTTACTGACGGTTTCAGCCTGCTCTTTTAGCATTTGGGCATAATACATTACCTGTGCCACGATCTCGCCGCTGGTCAGGTTGCGTTTGAAGCCGAGCTGACCAGTGGCACAGAAGACGCAGCCCATGGCGCAGCCTGCCTGTGTGGAGATGCACAACGTGCGCCGGTTCTTTGCACCGCGCCGATTGGTATCTGAAGTTGCCATTTGCGGGTCGTCTGCCGGGTCGCCGTAGCGCATCAATACTGATTCGATCAGGTTTCCATCGGGTAGTTGAAAAAGCGTCTTGCGCGTGGACTGGTCGGATGAATCAAGGTAGGTCTTCACATGGAAGGGAACAAAGGTACAGTGCTCGGCGATCTTTGCGCGCAGGGGAGCGGGCAGGTTGCTGAACTGCTCGGGAGAAGAATAGAGTTTTTGATACAAGCCCTGCCAGATCTGTTTGGCGCGATAGGCGGGTTCGTTCCATTCTCTCATCAGAGTTTCAAGTGCGGGGAGGTTGAGGTCGTAGATTAGCATGAGTTTTTTTGCCGTTGGTTCGGCTTGGATGTATTTTACTCTACTGAGACTCGCTCAGAATGCGTTCTTCAGGTACGGCTTTTTCATGGAAATGATGGAGTTTTTTCATGTTTTTTATATGCCCGTACGATAAAAATAGGAATATCGTAGGGGAATACCCATACTCCATTAATCGTTTTCACATATAATCCTTATCCTTGCAATGAACAAAGGAGAAACTTATGTTAAAACCTATGAAACCAAAACAAACTATTCCTAATAATATGTTCCTGTGGATCCTGGTGGGATTGCTGGTGCTCGCTGGCATTGTCGCTCTGATCACAGCGTTCAGCGGCGGCGGCGATGGGACCGATGAGGTCAATGCGGTGTACACCAATGCGGCGGCGACGCTGGCGGCGCAACAGTTGACCATGCAGGGCGTCACATCCACTGCCACTGCGACCCTTTTTGCACAGACGCCCACTTCAACGAATACGCCCTTCGCCAGCCCGACACCCTTCCCGACCATATCCGGCGGATCGCTGCCTTCGAGTAATAATTCATCCTCCTCTGGCGCGGTGGGTTGTAACAATTCCGTCTTCGTGTCAGATGTGACTGTCCCCGATGACACGGTCATGACCCCCGGGCAGACCTTCACCAAGACTTGGAAGATCCAGAACACTGGCTCCTGCCCATGGACGACTTCGTACAAGGTCAGCTTCGTTTCTGGTAACGCCATGGGCGGAACGACCACGCCGCTGACCACCACGGTTGCCGCTGGCGCTTCGGGAGATATCTCGGTGGCGATGACCGCACCCGCTTCGAACGGCGATGCCATTGGTTATTGGATCCTGACCAACGACAGTGGACAGAACTTTGGCTCGTCATTCTACGTGAAGATCAAGGTAGGCACGACCACCTCCGGCACAGCAACTACAACGCGCACTGTAACGCCTACTGGCGCTGTGGGTGCTGCCACCGCCACGCCGACGGCTACGTCTGCTGCTCCTGCTGCGGCAAGTAATGTTGCAATCACATTAACTTGTACACTTGGCGGTACTGGGGCACAAAAAGAACATGCTGGTACTCTTACATGGACAAACAATGCGACAAATGCAACTGGCATTAATATTTATATCAATGGCACATTTGGCTGCAACTGTTGCTTCAACCGCTACCTCATTCGGCGTTCCAGGTGGCACTTTCTATGATCCGGGAGTTAATTCAACCTTTGCTGTTGAAGCGATCAATGGCAGCGTAAAGGCTGCTCAAGCTTCTGTAACAGTAAACTGTCCGTAACTTTGCTTCAAAAAACAGACCTGCGATTTTTCGCAGGTCTGTTTTTTTTATTCCACCAACTTCGCCAAACTATCGGCGATAATATTTGGGTTCCAATCTTTGGCTTCTTCCAATTTGGAAACCCCGCTCAAGACAAACGCCGTTGGGCAGCCCACGGCTTGCCCCGCCGCAATATCCGTTTCGAGTCGGTCACCGACCACCAGAGTCTCATCCTTGGTCGTCCCGAGGCGTTCCAGCGAAAGCTCCATCAAGAAGGGGAAAGGCTTGCCCGCCACCATCGGCTCCACGCCTGTGGCAGAGGTCACCACCGAAAGCCAGGACCCAGACCCGGGGATTTCTCCGCGCGGAGTGGGGAAGGTGCGGTCAGTGTTGGTTGTATAAAAAGGACGACCCGCCCGCACGAGCAAGGTCGCTTCGGCAACCTTTTGGAAGCTGATGCCCCGGTCAATGCCCATCACCACGGCTTCGGCTTCGGTGGCACGTTCCACTCCAACCACTTCAAAGCCTTTTTCTTCCAACGCCACCCGAATGCCATTCTCGCCGATCACAAAGATCTTCATGCCGCGCGGATGTCTCTGTGCCAGCATGAAGGCAATGCCCAGTGCCGATGTAACCACCTGTCCCGGCTCCACATCCACGCCGAGTTCGGCGAGCTTCTCTTGATAATCTTCCGGCGTTTTGGTGCCGTTATTTGTAGCGAATACGAACTTCAACCCGCGCTCACGGATGCGCTTGAACGTTGCGGGCAGGTCCCCGATGGGCGCATCACCTTTCCAGATCACGCCGTCCATGTCGAGGATAAGTGCTTTTATATTTGAGGGAATCATACAATTTACGATTTGCGATTTTAGATTTTCGATTTTACGAATAACGCAGCGGGCATTATACACATAAAAGAAAGACCCCGAAGATTTCTCCTCAGGGTCTTCAATTACCAATTACCAATTACTTGAAAGCCTTCTCCGGCATCTCAATGATCTGATCCACCAGTCCGTAATCCACAGCCTGTTGAGCATCGAGATAGTAATCGCGGTCGAGGTCGCGTTCGATCACTTCCAACGGCTGATTGGTGTTCTTCGCCATGATGCCATTGAGCAGGCTCTTGAGGCGCAGGATCTGCTTCGCCTGAATTTCGATATCCGTTGCCTGTCCTTGAGCGCCGCCAAGAGGCTGGTGCATGTGGACGGTGGCATGCGGCAGGGCGTAGCGGCGACCCTTGGTGCCAGCAGCCAGCAACACGGTCCCGAAAGAGGCGGTCACGCCCACGGCAACGGTGCTGATCGGGTTCGAGATGATCTGCATCGTGTCATAGATCGCGAGTCCCGCATAGATCACCCCGCCGGGCGAGTTGATGTACATGCGGATTTCCTTCTCGGGGTCTTCATGGTTCAGGAACAACAACTGGGCAACGATCACGTTCGCAACCTGGTCGTCAATGGGCGTGCCCAGGAAGATGATGTTATTGCGCAGGAGCAGCGAGTAAATGTCATAAGCGCGTTCGCCGCGGCCTGTATTTTCAACCACCATCGGAACTACATTTTTAAAATCTGGGATCATATTCATCTCCTTTATGCGACCAATGGTACTCAGCGTGTATTGGATTTTCGTTAGAGTTTGATTGGTGATTCCAATACAAACGCTTCGTACACCACTCGAGCCTGTCAGCCGTCTAAAAGCCTTTTCTTACTCTGCGGCTTTTTCTTCGCCAGCTTCTTCAGCCGGGGCAGCTTCGGCAGCCTGTTTGGCTTCCGCTTCACGCTCTTCAAGCGGTTTGTAATTGCCGGTCGCAATGGTCTTTAGCATATCCAGCGCCTTGCGGGTCATCACACGACTGGCGGCATCCATGGCGATCGCCTGGCTCAACTCACGTTGACCCTTCTTGCCGCCGCGGATCTTGTTCAAGTCCATGCCTTGCATGACGAGGTTGTTCAAGGCATTGTTATATTCGATGTTCAACGCTTCATCGTCGATCTGGATCTGTTCCTTGCGCACGATCTCATCGAGGATCAAACCGCGCTCGAGGCGTTTCTTCGCCACCGGGTTCACATCTGATTCAATGAACTGCTCGCGGGTGGTGTTGCGCATTTTGAAATACGTATCCAAGTCCATGCCCTGCTGGGCGAGGCGCTGGGAGAGGTCTTGCAGGACGTGTTCGCCTTCGTGTTCCAACGTGTGCTCGTGATACTTGAGTGCGGCGCCTTCCTTGACCTTTTCGATCAAGTCGACAAAATATTTGTCGTCATACTCGTTCTGGGAGCGGTTCTCAACATCTTTCTTCAAGGCTTCCATCAACGCATCCACGGTTTCGCCTGCGCCGGTCATCTTGGCGAAGTCATCGTTAACTTCGGGCAGGGTCACGCCGCGCACGGTTTTGATGGTGGCGGTGATCTCCACATCCTTGCCCTGAAGTTCTTCCACTTCCCAATCTTTGGGGAAGCTGTGTTTGATGGTCTTGTTTTCGCCAGCCTTCAAACCGATAAGTTCATTGGCGAAGCCGTTATAGGGCCATTCGGTATCGCGTTCTTCCTTGCGGACGAAGGTCGCAAAGCCGGTGCGGTTAAGTTCGGTGGTTTCAGAAGAAACATCGAGGAGCACATAGTCTCCAGATTCGATGGCGCGTTCCACGGTCTCGGTGGAGGCGTACATCTGGCGCAGGTCTTCGAGCGCTGCGTCCACATCCTTCTGTTCGGGAGCCTGCCATTCATAGGGCAGGCGCACCGCGGTGTAATCGCCAAGGTCGATCTCCGGTGCCAGCGGCACACTGAAGATGAACTTGGGCGGATCCATGCTTTCGATATTTTCCAGGTTACCCGAAGCGCCGGGGTTCACATCCGCTTCTTTGAGGATGTTGGAATATTCCGCGTCGATGAACAGGTCAACGGCTTGCTCCATGATCGCGGCTTCGCCGTATGTGCGCGCTACGATATGGTAGGGTGCCTTCCCGGGGCGGAACCCGGAAATGTTACCGCGCTCGGATATCTTCGCCGCCGCACGTTTTTTATAGCTACCCATCTTTTCCTGGTCCACTTCTACAACCAGTTTGACGGTATGATCTTCCTGGATTTGTTTTTCGATGTTCAAAGTTACCTCTTTTGTTTTCAAACCTGTCGGGTCTTTAAGACCTTTCAGGTTTATATAATTTTGTGGGGATGGAGGGGGTCGAACCCTCACGCCTTGCGGCACATGATCCTAAGTCATGCCTGTCTGCCAGTTCCAGCACATCCCCGGTTTTATGTGCTTACAGGCGGCGCAATTATACCGTAGGGAATGCAAGAATCGGTGTTTTTTCGGCTGCTGCTTTGGATGAGATTCTGCATATGGTTTGGGGTGATTTACAGGGTCTTAATGAGATGGATTTCACAATTATTTGTGAAACTTTTCCTTCCTTAAAAATGATTACAGGTATAATAGCGCGCATACTTCCTTTGGAGAGAGAGTATTTATTATGCCCGTTCCTTCCGGCATCCCTGCCCCTGCATTTGAAATGCTCGATGACACGAATACCCTGCGCAAACTTTCCGACTATCGCGGAAAAAATATCGTTCTTTACTTCTATCCAAAAGACGATACGCCAGGCTGCACTAAAGAAGCCTGCAACTTCCGTGATGATTATTCTGCTTACGAAAAAGCCGGAGTGGTCATTTTGGGCGTCAGCCCTGACTCGGTGGAATCGCATGTCAAGTTTAAAAAGAAGTTCCAACTTCAATTCCCCTTGCTTGCCGATGATGAGCACAAGGTAGCAGATCTGTATGGCGTTTGGGGACCCAAGAAGTTCATGGGCAAATCGTATGTCGGTGTACTTCGCACTACATTTTTGATCGACACGGAAGGCAATATCAAGAAAGTATATGAAGATGTCCGCCCTGCGGAACACAGCCGCGAGCTACTGGCTGAATTTGGATTGAGTTAAAACGCCCGTACCAAAACGGTGGGTGATGGGTTATATCGCTACGACTTGCCGACGGTGTCAAATCACCCGTCGGCATGAATTTTGATAAGACTTAATTGTGAATAAGAATACTTGTGCAGAGTACAAAGATAGTGACAAGCACGTTATGTTTTGATATAATCGCTGCTTGTGAAAATTGAGACAAATTATACTGAATTTGTCCGGTTTCAGTTAATCATCGGGGTGTTGCCCCGTTCAATCTTTTCAGGAGAGAGAGTCTATGGTCCATTTTGTAATTGTGGGGATCTTGGTCATCCTCATGACCGTACTAACGTACTTCGGTCTTGATGCGCTTGGGCTTGCCCAACAAATGCATCCTGTTGCCGCCAGTGCGCAGGCTGTTCCCATTGACCAGTTATGGCATTGGGAAGTAATGGTTATTTCATTCCTTTTTGCTTTGATCGTTGTACCGATCATCTACAGTCTGGTTGCCTTCCGTCAAAAGAAGGGTGAGCTGAAGGATGGGTTGCATATTGAAGGCAATACCAACCTTGAGATCGCCTGGACTGTGGTGCCGCTGCTCATCGTAGTGGTCTTTGCCTATCTTGGCGCGTACTCACTTGGTGAAGTCCGCCGGGTGGACCCGAACGCCATGGTGATCAATGTCAAAGGGCAGCAGTTCTCATGGACATTCGAATATCCTGAATACGGCTTTATCACCACAGAGTTGTATCTTCCTGTGGATCGCCAGGTCGTCCTCAAAATGGAATCCGCAGATGTCATCCATTCGTTCTGGGTGCCCGAGTTCCGCGTCAAGCAGGATGTTGTGCCGGGTCGTGTGACCGAATATCGCATCACCCCATCTCTTGAGGGCAGCTATAAAGTTCGCTGCGCCGAGTTGTGCGGCACCTCGCACGCTTATATGGAAGCCCCGGTCGTCGTGGTGAACTCTGATACTTACGATACCTGGATCACAGATCAGATCAAGATCGCTGAAGAATCCAAGACCCCTGAAGGGCAGGGCAAACTCATTGCCACCAAGAACGGTTGTATCGGTTGTCACTCGGCTGATGGTACGGCTATGACCGGTCCCACCTGGTTCAACCTGTATGGCTCCGATGTTAAACTTGCGGACGGCTCCACTGTTACTGCCGACGATGCCTTCATCAAAGAGTCGATCCTTGAGCCGACTGTGAAGGTTGTGGAAGGGTTCCCGCCTGTCATGCCTCCCTACGCTTTGACTGATGAAGAGATATCCAATCTCATCGCATACATTAAGACCTTGAAATAATTTTGAGAAGGAATAGATAACTATGAAGGGATTCTTTTCTAGTGCCCTCGCTCGTGGTTTGTTCTGGCAGCTGATCGGTACGCTGGTCGGCGCCGGCATCGTTACAGGGATTCGCCCCTTGATGGGTTTGAACGCCCTGGATACATTTTTCTTTACCGAGCCCGCCTGGGTGTTGGGCGGTTTCTTTGGCACGCTTTTCTTCCTTGCCGGTTCCGGCGTTGTTAGCGACTGGTTTAAATGGGCGCGTGGTATCGATACCCCCGACCATCATGAAGACCACCATACCGGCGCTGCCAAATACATCAATGTTTCACTCGATCATAAAGTGATCGGCATTCAGTACACCATCACTGCTCTTTTGCTGATCGGCATTGGCGGTTTGTTCGCCTTGATCTTCCGCGCCGAATTGGCTGCTTCACAGCTTCAGTTCCTCACATCGGATATCAAGCTGTTTAGCCAGAACGGTCCTCAGCTCTATAACACGCTGATGTCTCTGCATGGCATGATCATGATCGTTTCCATCCTGCTTGGAACGGCTGGTTTCATCAACTACGTGGTTCCTCTTTTGCTTGGCGCGCAGGATATGGCCTTTCCCCGCCTAAATGCTTTCTCATTCTGGATCGCAGTCCCCGCTGCCGTGCTTTTGCTCATGAGCCTTTTCCTCGGCGGTTTCGACACCGGCTGGACCGGCTACCCGCCTCTTTCTGCCCGCGCCCCTGTAGGCATGCAGATGTTCTTTTTGGGCGTGTTCGTCGCTGGTTGGTCCTCGATCCTCGGTTCTTTGAACGTCATTGTGACCGTGATCCGCATGCGCGCCAAAGGCATGACCGCCTGGCGCATGCCCATCCTTGTGTGGGCGGCTGTTGCCACCGCGTTGATCGCTTTGACCGCCACCCAGTTGATCGGTCTCTCCTTCCAGCTGGTCATGTTCCAGCGCCTCTTTGGCATGGGCTTCTTTGACCCTGCCAAGGGCGGTAATCCTGTGCTCTTCCAGCACCTTTTCTGGTTCTATTCCCACCCTGCGGTGTACGTGTTCATTCTGCCCGGGCTTGGTGTGATCTCTGAGTTACTGCCTGTATTCGTGCGTAAACCCCTTTTCGGCTATCGTTGGATCGCCATGTCTTCTTTGGGTATTGCGTTGGTGGGTTTTGTGGTTTGGGCGCATCACATGTACACCTCCGGTATGAATGAATACCTGCGCGTGCCGTTCATGTACAGCACCCTTTTGGTGGCCATCCCCACGGGCGTCAAGTTCTTCTCTTGGGTTGCCACAATTTGGAGAGGCAAGATCTCAACCCCGACCCCCATGCTGTTCGTTTTGGGCGGTATCATCGTCTTCCTCTTGGGCGGTCTCTCTGGTCCCCCTAACGCCACCGTCTCCACAGACTTGCAGCTGCAGGACACCTACTGGATCGTCGGTCACTTCCACGACACCATTTTCGGCGGCTTCGTCTTCCCGTTCTTTGCAGCCATCTACTTCTGGTTCCCCAAAGCGACCGGTCGCAGAATGAACGAGACCCTCGGCAAGATCCATTTTTGGATGATGACTCCCTCGTTCTTCGTTCTGACCCTCGGTATGATGTACGTTGGTCTGCTTGGTATGCGCCGCCGCATTGTGGATTACGATCCAGCATTAGGTATTGATGCAGCTCATTTGGTCATGACCATATCCGCTTTCCTCATCGCTCTTTCAGTGGTCATCTTCCTGTATAACTTCTTCAACAGCATCTCGAAGGGTGAAAAGGCGGAAGGTAATGTTTGGAATTCCCGCTCGCCCGAGTGGCAGGTTCCTTCTCCGATGCCTGCTCATAACTACGAAAAGCCTTTTGAAGTGATCGGTGAGCCCTACGATTACGGTTTGAACGACGGCGGCTTTGTCAAATTTATCGAGCCTGCCAAAAGCAATAAACACTAAAAGGCGAGGAGTGTAAATAAATGGCACATTCACAAGATAAATCGTCCGCCCTTGGTCAGGGCGTGGTGATTTTCGTATATCTGGCAGTACTGACCGTTCTCGAATACTTTATTGCCGTAACTTTCAATGCGGTTTCGCTTCTGTTGGTGGTGGCAGTGATCAAGGCTGCCCTGGTCATGTATTATTTCATGCATGTTTACAAACTCAACGAAGAGGAGCACGAAAGCGACGAAAACTCCTATACTTACAAGACCAACACAAACCGCCTCGGTCTTTGGTTGTTCTTGCTTTCCGATGCATTCGTTTTTGCCGGTCTGTTGGTGATGCGTTCCAACCTGCTTGGTCTGACCCGACCACACCTTAATCAGGTGCTTGGGTTGGTAGTAACGGCTGTTTTGCTTGTCTCTTCCTTCTTCATGAACCGCGGCGAGACCGCCATGAAGTATGGAGATACCAAAACATTCATGAACAATACGATCATCACATTTGTATTGGGCTTGGGCTTTTTGCTCGGTGTTGTTCTCGTGGAATGGCGCCTGGCTGCTGAAGAAGGTTTGGTCGCCTCGTTTGGCAACCCGTCTGTTGGTCCGTTAGGCGGCGTCTTCTACATGATGACCGGTATGCATGCTTTCCATGTGTTCACCGGTTTGATCTTCCTCGGTGTAGTATGGAACAATGCCCGCAAAGGCGTTTATACTGCCGAGAAGCACTGGGGTGTGGAAGCTGCCGCAGTTTACTGGCACTTCGTAGACCTGGTGTGGATATTCTTCTACCCCGCCCTGTATTTGATCGGTACGGCTGTAAAATAAAATGAAAAAACCGCCGCCGATAAGGCGGCGGTTTTTTCTATACCAAGCAGAGGTGATTTATGGATAAAAAATTAATATGGGTGGGCGGCGGTATTTTAGCGCTTGTTGTTATTGCGGCTGTTCTATCCTTTGTGTTTGCTAAACAACCTTCATTTCGCGGTACTTTATATGAAGAACCCTTTCCTGTCGCCGTCGATTTTATGCTGACTAAAGCTGATGGAACCCAATTTCGACTGAGTGATCAAAGAGGCAAAGTTGTTCTTTTGTTCTTTGGGTACACCTCTTGCCCTGATGTATGTCCCACGACACTGGCAGAAATGAAAATGGTACTGGATAAACTTGGCGATACAAGCAAGGACGTGCAGGTTGTATTTGTGTCAGTAGATCCAGACCGCGATACCTCAGCGAGAATGCAAACCTATGTTGAACATTTCAACTCATCATTTATTGGGCTGTCCGGTTCGATCCAGGAATTGGAACCGATCTGGAAAGATTATTCAATCACTCGCGAAACCGTTGAAAGCGACTCTGCTTTTGGCGTTATCATCAATCACACCGCCCGAGTTTTTTTGGTGGATCCGCAGGGAAACATGCACCTGACTTTTGCCTACCAGACACCCGTTGAAGATATTGTGCATGATATCGAATTACTTTTGGAGCAGAATTAATGGCGTTTAGTTGGAAACGGATCGCTTTGTCATTTCTTTTGGGGCTGACGCTGGCTGTCATCACCACAGAAGCCTCTTACTTTTTTCTCAAAAAAGAAAATCGCGAACCTACCACTATTGAACTTGTGGTCCCGGCAGGGACGGGTGAACTGGTTCGCGGCGGAAAAAAACCGCCTGAAATCCCACAAGATATGCGCTTCGTGGTGGGCGATACCCTGAAGGTGATCAATCAAGATGCCGAGAATCATCAACTCGGTCCGCTTTGGATTCCGGCACAGTCTTCTGCCAGCCTGAAATTGGAAACTGCCGAGAACCTGATGTACGAATGTACCTTCCAGCCCGGGAACTATCTGGGCATCACGATCCAGGAACCCGTCACCTGGCGCACGCGCGTCTCCGGCATTTTCTTTGCTGGTTTTCCATTGAGTATGATGTTCGCCGTGTATAGCCACTTGATCGGGGATAAAAAGAAAAAGGAAAAAGAATGACCGTTCTACGCAAAATGTTTTCATGGAAGTGGGCGCTCACGACCCTGTTGGTCTTTGCGGGGACGGCGGTCTGTATTCGGCTTGGCATCTGGCAGTTGGATCGTCTCGAAGGGCGCCGTGCATTTAACACGCAGGTTGAAACCATGCGGGCTGCCAGCCCGTTGGATCTGACCACCGAAACACCCGCGGATATTTCCTCGATGGAGTGGCGTGCCGTCAGCGTGACCGGCGAATATGACTTTGAGAATCAAATGGCAATGCGGAACCAATACAACGAAGGCATGTATGGATTTCATCTCATTACGCCGCTTCTTTACAACGGGGGAGCGGTTCTGGTGAACCGCGGCTGGATCCCTGCTGAAAGCGACTCGCTTCCTGAGGATTGGCGTGTGTATGATGAAACAGGGCAGGTCACTGTTACAGGGCAGGTACGGCTCGGGAAGGGCAAACCAGCCTTCGGCGGAGTCGCGGATGCGCTGCCGCTGGATGGCACCCGGCTCGATATTTGGAATAATCTCGATGTCGAGAGAATGTCTGCGCAGCTGCCTTATCCGATCCTGGGTGTGTTTATTCAGCCAAATGTTGAAGTGGGAGATACCATTCCGCCCATTCCGTACCAGCCAATTATTGAATTGACGGAAGGCTCGCATTTCGGGTATGCTTTGCAATGGTTTACGTTTGCAACCATTCTGTTCGTTGGATACCCATTCTATTTGCAAAAACAGGACGACTAGATGAAATATTCATTAAAGACTTCTTTTGCGCGCTGGGCGGCATCATTAGTGGTGACGGTCTTTGCGCTTACGGTAATGGGGCGTTTGGTGACGATCACAGGTGCTGCCTTCCTTTGTGATGGTTGGCCTCTTTGTGCGCCCACTGCTCCGCTCGGTTATTTAAAATTGGTTCACCTGCTCCTGGTTGGTGTGGCTTCACTAGTGATGATTGTTGTGTGGCGTAAGGCGTGGCGGGAGCAGCGCCACCATGCCGTGTTGCTTCCGCTGACGACCATTACAGGCGTGCTGTTTTTGGGACAGGCTTTCGTAGGTGCCATTGAAGTGACCCGTCATTTTCCTACGCACATTGTGGTACTGCATACTTTAACTGCAGTGGCGTTATGGGTATCCCTGGCAATGCTGCTCTTCGTTTCAGGAACGCTTGAACAGGATGGTGTGGCAGATTACAAATATGACTGGCGGCAGCGCTTAAAGGACTTCTTCATTTTGTCGAAGCCGGTGATTGTTCTGCTGTTGTTGGTGACGACCTATGGCGGGCTGGTGGCGGGCGGCAAGGCATGGCCCTCCGCCTCATTGACCTTTTGGACTTTGATCGGCGGCACCCTGGCGGCAGCGGGTTCAAGCGCGCTTAATCAATACATTGACCGTGAGTTGGATAAGAACATGCAGCGCACATCGAAGCGCCCGTTGGCAGATGGACGTTTGACCGCAGCGGAAGGGCTTTCGTATGGGCTGGCATTGTGTCTGCTTAGCTATTATGTGATGGCAGGATATGTGAATCTACTCGCTGCGTTGCTTTCCCTGGCAGGCATCTTTTACTATGTCTTTTTTTATAGTGTCTGGCTTAAACGTGCTACCGTTCAAAATATCGTCATTGGCGGCGGCGCTGGTGCGATACCCCCAATGGTGGGGTGGGCGGCTGCAACCGGCAACTTGAGCCTTGCGGCGTGGATCCTCTTTGCCATCATCTTTATGTGGACGCCGCCGCATTTCTGGGCGCTGGCAATCGTCCGCATGAAAGATTATGAAAAAGCTGGTGTGCCGATGCTGCCGGTGGTCGAAGGCGAAGAAAAAACCCGCAAGCAGATCCTGATCTACACGGTGGAATTGATCGTTGTGACGATGCTGCTGCCTATATTCAACCTGGCAGGTACGATCTATCTGGTTTCGGCTGTGGTGCTGGGAGTCTTCCTTTTGTATGCTGCATGGCGGGTATTCCGCGTTGGCGGCAACAAAGTGGCATGGACGATGTACCGCTGGTCAAGCATGTATCTGGCGTTCATCTTTTTGGCGTTGATCGTGGATTCGGTGGTGTAAAAAAATCAGTTTGGTTTACTAGTCTTAAAACCAAACTGAAAATGCAGTGTTCGATATTATTTTGTTTAACAGAAAACAGCCTCCGAGTTTTCATCGGAGGCTGTTTGTTTTTTTATTTACTCACCCAGATAATCGCGGAGTTTCCTGCGAATGGATGGGTGACGCAGGCGGCTGAGCGCTTGCGCTTCGATTTGCCGAACGCGTTCACGGGTAACACCCATTTTGCGTCCAACTTCTTCGAGGGTATAGGCTTGCCCGTCAAGCAGACCGTAGCGGAGTTGCAAAATGCGCACTTCGCGCGGGGGCAGCCCGTTCAATACTTCGCCGAGGTGTTCGCGGAGAAGATTGTAGGTGGCGGTGTCATCAGGTGGAGGGGCTTCATCGTCTTCGATGAAGTCGCCGAGCACCGAATCTTCTTCGTCATCCGTCGGGGTTTCGAGCGAGAGCGGGCGGCGCGCAACCTGGATCATGTTCTCCACTTTCTTGGGAGGAACATCCAGGGCTTCTGCTAGTTCTTCCACGCTCGGTTCACGCCCGAGGCGTTGGGTCAACTGGTGTTGAACGCGCAGGAGTTTGTTGATCTGGTCGCCCATGTGGACCGGTACGCGGATGGTGCGTCCCTGATCGGCGATGGCGCGGGTTACAGCCTGACGGATCCACCAAGTGGCGTAGGTCGAAAATTTGTGACCGCGGCGATAATCGAACTTCTTGGTTGCACGGATGAGACCGATGTTGCCTTCCTGGATCAGGTCAAGGAAGGGCACGCCGCGTCCCATGTATTTTTTAGCGACAGAGATCACGAGGCGGGAGTTCGCAGTAATGAGGTGTTCACGAGCCGCCCAGCCGTCTTCAATGAAGCGACGGAGTTCAAGGCGGCGCTTGGGAGAAACACTGCCATGTGCAAGTTCTTCGCGGGCAGAGCGTCCGCGTTCGATGCGCTGAGCAAGCTGAACTTCCTCAGTGGCTGTCAGCAGCGGGACGCGGCTGACCTCTTTGAGATACAGCCCGATGGTATCGTCTGTGTCGATATTCGCCAGATAATCGTCCAGAGCCAGGTCTGGCTCAGGTTCGGCTTCGCCGCTTTCTTCCACCGCCACCAGTTCGTCCTCGGTGGGTTCGGGGGTCATGCTTTCTTCCACGAAGGGAATTCCCGCACTTAAAAGAGCAGAAAATGCCTCTTCAAGCTGTTCCACATCCTGTTCAGCTTCAGGGAAGAAGTGCAAAATATCATCGAGAGTTACAAAAGATTTCTGCCGCCCCAGTTCGATCAAACGCGCTATCGCGGAATACTCTTCTTCGTCATCTTCGCTTATCAATATCTTATCTACATCCATTAACTCGTCCAACTTTCAAGGAAATTTGTCTTACAAATCTCAAAATTAGAATACACGTTTTTTTACCGAAAAGCAATAGTAATTCGGTTATCAGATGCCTTGCAACGATTTTGTATTACTTTCTTGTGGATATTGCGGTTGCAGAACCAATAAAAATTTTGACCGTTGTATCGTGGCATATGCCACGATACAACGGTTAGATCATATTACTTGTAAAGCGAATTTACGGCGTTGGGGTTGCTTCCGGGGTGGTGCTTGGAAGCGGGGTTGCCGTAAAGGTGGGGACGGGCGTCGGTGTGTTCAAATAAGGCGGCAGGAAGGATAGACTCACCAGAGCATCAATTCCGCTAGAAGTCACCACGTACATCTTTTTACCGTCCACCCGCACATAATAGCCGGTTTCGCTGGGGGTTGAGTCTCCAACCTCAAGGACGCTGGTCTTGCCACCTTCGAGCGTGACGGTAATTGTGTAGGAAGGGGCAGCTAGACCAAAAATGGAAGGATCCTTCTGGCTGTCAATTTCAGCGGCGATGCTGAGCGCCCCAACCTGAGACGCTGCCGCCTCAGCCGCACCTGGATCTGCTTCTACCTTGTCAGGCTTGGTTAACACCCAGATTTTTCCTTCGTTTCGTTCCAGTGCCACAGGGTCCCCATCAGCCGGTTTGACTTCAATGCCGGTAACGAGGGCGCCCTGCTCGAACAGGAAAGCGGCTTCTTCGGCAGGGGTCGGTTCTGCGTTGGCAGCTTCTTCGGCTTGACGGTTCATGTACACTGCCGCACTAACAGCGGCCGCCAGCAAAAGGACAGTTACCCATGTGCCTGTGCGAAAAACGGGCTTGTTCTGCCTGGGGGCAGATTTTGTGCGTGGGGTTCGCACGGCACTTGTCGTTTTGCCAGATTTTGCGGCGGTGGATTTGGTTGCTTTCTTCGTAGCCATGCGTTTAACCTCGTTTGCGGCGTGCGAACCAAGCAGAAACACCGAAGAACACGACCATGCCCGGAATGACGATCACGATCACCAAAACAAGAAGCAGGAAACGCCATGTTTCTGTAGGCGGTGTAAAGATGCGTTCCGTGCGCGGGCGGGTGGTCAGGTTGAGCAAGTCTTCCTGTTCGGCTGCCCAATCGACAGAGTTGATAAAGAAGTTACCGTTGCCATAGACATCGAAGTTGCCGTCAATGGCAAAAAGCGAGTTGCCGAATACCACCACGCGTCCGCTTGTGGCGGAGTTTTCGGCGGCAATGGCAAGGTACAACGGACCTGGAACATCCGATTCTGCATCGAACTGCGGTGTTTCGCTGCCGTCGGTAGAGAGTTGGGTTTCACCCCATGAATTTTCAGTGGTGCTGATCAGCCAGGTCTGGAGGATGTTCTCTTTCTCTGACGAGATGCTCAAACTACGAGCCTGCGGCATAATGACGAACAGGTTCTCGGTCAGATTTTGGGTGATCGGGTGGCTGGGGTTGTAAAGTGAGGAGATCGCTGCGAATGGGTTTTGAGTATTGACACCATCAATGACGACATCATCATTATAGGAGATGCCCCATTCCCCTACGAGGTAATTTGCGAGCGGGTCAGAAGCATCGCCGAATTCGGTGAAGAAATTTGGGTCCTGAAGAACAATCAGCGCGCCGCCATTGTCCACGTACTTTTTGAGCAAATCCACTTCATCTTTACTGACGGGCTTTTGCGGACCAGCTATGATGATCGCCAAAGCATCTTCAGGGATCTCACGGGTGGTCAAAAGGTTGAGTGTGTTAACTGTATAGTTCTTGGCTTCAAGGGTGCTTTTGACGACAGTATAAGCAAGTTCTGCGCCGCCTTCGAGGCTGATCTCACCATGTCCTTGTAGGAAGTACACAGTACGAGAGCCGGGGCTGATGAGGCGCAGAAGGGCACGCGCCAACTCAGTTTCACTTGCAAAGGAGGCGATCTCTTTGGTTTCGCCCATTTGAAGAAGGATCTTACCTTCACCTGTTACACCGGCTTCACGTGCAAGCACGGGGTCAAGGTCGGTATTTACAACATCGTAATTGAATTTTCCTTCACTGTTGTTCTTGAACTTTTGCAAAAGTTCTTCAGCACTGGAGGAACTGGAGTTTGAAGAAAAGAACGCGGTTGCCAGGACGGGTTCGTCGAGTGTGGCTAGAATTTGCAAGGTCTCTGGTGCAAGCGTGTTGGATTTATCTTCGGTGAAATCGTAAGGCGAGCCAAACAAGTCTGTGTTCTGGAAAACGATGTAATTAACAGCGATCAGAACGCCGACAAAGGCGATCGTGAGGATCAACGAATTGGAACCGTAGCGTGCCTGGCGTCCCGTAAGGAAGCGGCGCACAGCATCCGGATTTAGGATGGCATAGGCTGCCAGCCCGATGATGAGCAGTCCGATGCTGATCTGTAACGAAAGATTTACACCATCCTGAATATTTTCAGGGAGGGGGAACATGCCGATACTACCGAGCAGGTTGGCAAAACCAAGCAAGCCCGTGGAAATACAGGCGATCAGGGCAACCACCAGCCCGATCACCGCATACTTTGCGTTGGGGTTTTTCTTTTTTCCAGCCATTAGCGCCATCTCCGAATTTCGATTGCAGTGGTACCGGCGAACAATCCGAACGAGATGAGGCTCAAGTAGTACACAATGCCTCCCAGGGTTACGGTGCCGGTGTTCATCTGGTCATAGTGGGTGTTGATGCTGAGGTAGTTGAACACTTCGCCGCTTTCGGGCAGGAGTCCTGCGGGTAGACCGATCATGAAATAGAGGAAGAACAACAAACCCAGTGTGACGAAGAATGCTGCGAATTGATTGGTGAAAATGGCAGAGATTCCCACGCCGAGTGCCAGCATGGTGGCGCAAAGCAGGATCAAGCCGATATATGAAGAAAGCACCACCATCCAGTCGATGCCAGGGGTGACGAAATTGTTCAACACGAGCGGGTAGATCAAGGTCGTGCCGAGCAGGGTCAAAATGAAGAGCATGGCGCCCAGCCATTTGCCAACGACCAGTTCCGCGTCACGCACGGGGGCGGTCAGCAGAAGTTCGAGCGTGCCCATGCGGGCTTCATCTGAAAGCAGGCGCATGGTCAACGCCGGGCTGAGGAAGATCATTAAGAAAGCGAACAAACCGTTGATGGGGGTGATGTCTGGGGCGGCTCCGCCTCCGAACATGGCTTGCTGGCTGTTAAAGAACATGACCAGGCTGAAATAAATGCCCAGCGGCAACAAGACTGCCAGCATCACTACATACGCCAGCGGTCCGTTGAAATAATTATCGTATTCGCGTCTTGCAATGGTCCAAATATTTTTCATGGGAATTGCCTCGTCTTATTTTTTCCCTTCGCCGCCGGTGAGCTCAAGGAAGATCTCTTCCAGACTCATGCCGAGCGGACGAAGTTCGAGCAGATCGTAGCCGTCTTTGATGACCTGCTTGGCGACTTCCGGGCGGAGGTCCTTACCGGAAGCAAACTCAAATTCCACGCCGCCATCTTCAAGGGTTTCCACTTTGCGTACGCCCTTAACACTCTTGATAGTCTCGGCAAGTTCATCCCCTTCACCGCGCACACGCACAACTACACGTTCTGCGCCGAGCAGGCGGGCTTGCAGGTTTTCCGTGGTATCTTCCGCAACGATCTTGCCCTTGTTGATGATGAGCACACGGTCGCAAATATTTTGAGCCTCGTTCAACAGATGGGTCGAGAGCAGGACGGTGCGTTCCTTACCGATCTCGCGGATCAGCTGGCGCACTTCCACCATTTGACCAGGATCCAAGCCGATGGTCGGCTCATCGAGGATCAATACCTCAGGTCGGTGCAAAAGTGCCTGGGCAAGCCCAACACGCTGCTTCATACCCTTGGATAAATTGCCAATGTACCCATTCGAGCGGTCGATCAAACCGACCATATCCAACACTTCATCTACGCGGTCATCCACGTTGGGGATGTGGCGGAGTTCGCCCATATATTTCAGGTAATCAAAAACCACCATGTCTTGATAGAGCGGCACGGATTCTGGCAGGTAGCCGACCCGTTTACGTACTTCCAGCGATTCCTCCACGACATCATAGCCAGCCACGATTGCCTCGCCATCGGTGGGCGGCATGTAGCCGGTCAGGATGCGCATGGTGGTGGTTTTTCCGGCGCCATTGGGACCTAAAAAGCCCACGATCTCGCCCTGTTGGGCATCAAAATTGAGATTGTGGATGGCGCGGCGCGCGCCATAGTCTTTTGTTAGACCACTAACCTTGATCATCGATTCTCCTCACATTGAGATTATATAAATGGGATTATCACAAAGAAAAGACACAGCCAATGATGGCGGTGCCTTATTTAGTTACCGCAGAATACTATACAATATATGAAAGACCGAAGTCAAGCGGGTATATAACTTCTAATCCAATCCTAATTTTCAAGTCGATCTGTTAAATTACACCCAGGTGTACAAAACGCAATTTATGACCGCACTGGGTATAATTTGGACATGACCGAGTTAATTTATCAAACCGATGCTTATCTTAAAGAGTTTTCTGCCACCGTAACCTCGGTGGATGCAGAGACTCGCGCCGTTGTGCTTGATCGTTCCGCCTTCTACCCTGGCGGGGGAGGGCAACCCTGTGATTTTGGGACACTCGAAGTAGGCGGCAAAAAATATCTCGTGGAAAAGGTCAAGAAACAGGGCGATGACGTCCTGCATTTTCTTAGCGGAAGTGAGCCTTTACCCGTGCCCGGTGCCGCCTCTATCGGGACCTTGGACTGGGTGCGGCGACACCAGCTAATGCGCACTCATACTGCCATGCATATCCTGTGCGGTACCGTCTTCCGCGATTACGGTGCAAAGGTCACCGGCGGCGACATGGATCCACTCAAAGGGCGCATGGATTTTGAATTCGAGACCATGCGCGCAGAGCTTGTCCGGGAGATCGAAGCGGCGATCAATGCTGAAGTGGGCAAAAACCGTGAGATCAGAGTCAAGATCCTCCCGAGGGAAGAGGCGTTCCAGATTCCCGACCTGATCCGCACCAAGATCAATCTCCTGCCTGAAGGCATTACACAAGTCCGTACTGTGGAGATCGTCGGGCTGGACTTGCAAGCCGACGGCGGTACGCATGTGGCGAATACTTCTGAGGTGGGTGTGATTAAAGTGGTCGAGTACAAAAGCAAGGGCGCTATCAACAAGCGTATTTATATCGAAGTGCAATAGTCCATTTTGGGGAGTGCTTTTTTACTGGGTACTGTATAATGGCGAAACTGTGACGGGCTTTCCTCGTCCAACTTAGAATAGGAGAATGCAAATGAATAAGAAAAAGTTTTCGATCTTGCTTGCCGCAATCGTTTTGATCGCTGCGCAGCTGGCTTGCGCAGTAGGTGAGCCCACCTTCTCAAATGTCCGCACTGCCAAAGATCAGGATGGCACCCAGCCTTCCACGACATTTGGAGTGACGGATACCATTTATGTCGTTGGTGACCTTGCCAATGGCGTTGCTGGTAACCAGATCACCTCTCGTTGGTATGCTGAGAACGTCCCGGGGGTAGATCCCAACTTCTTTATCGATGAAGCCGTGGTTGATGTTACGGAAGAAACGTTCAACGGTACGATCTATTTCTTCTTCGAGCCTCCCACGGACGGCTGGCCCACCGGAACCTACAAGGTGGAAGTGTATTTCAACGGCGTACCGACTGGCACAGTCAATTTCACTGTTCAGTAGGTTGAACCAATTATAAAAAAAAGCGGGCGCCCAAAGGCGCCCGCTTTTTTGTTGATTTATAATCAAGGTGTGAGGCGGTGTGAATTGCACGCCTGATGCCGGGAAGATGATTAATTTCTTGCGACCTCATGTGACCCAATCGACACATGTTCAATTTATAAACAAGGAGAGAGAATGACAGGATTACCAGAGTCCAAAGAGAAACGTGTATTTAATAATGTGCTTGGAGCGATGGGGAATACCCCGCTCGTAAGATTGGAACGCATCGGAAAAGACTTGCCTGTTCCGCTGTATGCCAAATTGGAGTTTATGAATCCTGGCGGCTCGGTTAAGGATCGTGTGGGGGCGAACATTATTGAGCAGGCAGAGAAGCGCGGTGAGATCAAACCGGGTGGCACCATTGTCGAGGCAACGTCTGGAAATACGGGGGTTGGGTTGGCTATCGCAGCCGCGCTTAAGGGCTATAAGACCATTTTCGTCATGCCTGACAAGATGAGCAACGAAAAGATTCTTTTATTACGGGCATATGGCGCCAAGGTGGTCATTACTCCCACCGCAGTTGGACCAGATGATCCGCGTTCTTATTATGAAGTCGCCAAGAAATTTGCACGCGAGACCCCGAACGCAATTCTCGCGAACCAGTATCACAACCCTGATAATCCAAAGACACATGAACTTAGTACCGGACCTGAGATCTGGGAACAAACCGACGGTAAAGTAACCGATGTCATTATTGGTATTGGCACTGGCGGGACGATCACCGGTGTGGGGCGTTATCTCAAATCCAAAAATCCGAATATCACCATTGTTGGTATTGATATCGAAGGTTCGATCCTGACCGAGATTTGGCAGAATAATGGTGTTATCCCTCCAGGCGCATATCCCAAGACCTACAAAGTAGAAGGCATCGGCGAAGACTTTTTGCCTTCCACCATGGATATTAAGTATGTCGATGCCATCGAACGTGCCGGGGATCGCGAGTCTTTCTTGTGGGCGCGTGCCTTGGTAAGGCAGGAAGGTATCTTTGCAGGCGGCTCTTCCGGGTCGGCAATTGCGGGGGCGATCAAATATTGCCGCAAACTTCCACCTGGACGAATCCCCGTCGTCATCCTGCCAGATTCAGGGTCACGCTATCTTTCCAAATTTTATGATGACAAGTGGATGCGCGAGTTTGGCTTCCTCTCGATGGAATTTGGAGAGACGGCTCTCGGCGACTTGTTGATTGCCAAGCCAAATAAAGCCCTGATCACCGCGACGTTGGGCGACTCGATCCGCAAAGTAGTAACTTCCATGCATCAAAATGCGGTTTCGCAAATGCCCGTTGTCGGTGCAGACGGGTCGCTGGTAGGGCTGATCGAAGAGGTAGACTTGCTCAACCACATGCTTGAAAAGCATGAGCACACCAACGATGAAAAAATAGATTCCCTTGTGCAAAATGCTGGCGCGGTCTTCCCGCCGGAGACTCCGCTTGAAGATGCCATGCCTTCACTCACTGCTGGGTATGCCTTGATCGTTGTGGAGAACAGTAAGCCGATCGGCATCCTTACAAAGATCGATGTGTTGGATTATGTAGCAGGGAAGATCTAGTGAACTCTTAAAAGAAGACCTTTCTGAGGTCTTCTTTTTTGTAGCTTACCAAAAGAAGCTCTTCTGTGAAATAATTCCTTAATTTGTAATAGAACATATTTTCTATTACAATGAGTGGGTGACCTGAACCGGTCTCAAATAACCCAAAGGAGAATGAGATGGACTTTAGTGCTGTAAATTGGCTGGCTGTTTTATTTTGTGTTCTGGCAAGCATGGTAATTGGCGGAGTTTGGTTTGGACCCAAGACTTTCTTCCCAGCTTGGTGGAAAGCTGTTGGCAAAGCGGGTGAACCAAGCATGGGCGGAGATGCGAGCGCACCGGGCTCATCCCTTGGCATGGGTGTGGTGTGGGGAGGTATTGTCCTCGCTGCATTCGTGCAGGCAGTTTTTATGTCATTGATGGTTAACGCCATGGGCAGCATGACAGGCGGCGCAACACTTGGCTCCGGCGCACTTGCTGGATTTTTATTGTGGCTTGGGTTTGTGGCTCCCTCCAGCCTCACCAATAAATTATTTGCAGACCGCATTAAAGCCTGGGTGCTCGAACAAGGTAATCACCTCATCAATTTTGTTGTGATGGGTGCCATCGTTGGAGCCATGAGTTAAGCATTGAATACCTTGAAGTAAAATACAGCGGACGGTTAACCGTCCGCTGTATTTTTTTGGAGAGAAGATGATCCGTCCATATCACGAAGAAGATTTTGAGATCGTTGCCCGGTTCTGGTTTAGCGGCGTCCAAGTTGCCGAGCCGGAACTTGTTCAGCGCATGGGCTATGAGTTTACCGGCGCGCGTGAATACTTCAAGACCGTAGTTGCCGAAAATCAAATGTGGGTCTATGAATTGGACGGTGTTCCCGTTGGTATTCTTGGAATTCAAGGGGATTACATCGACCGTCTCTATGTGGACCCGAAATTTCATCGCCAAGGGATTGGGCAGGCGTTGCTTGCACATGCCCGAACCCTTTCGCCGCACCATTTATGGTTGAAGACCGATCAGGCAAATAAATTATCCCGTCCATTTTATGAAAAGAACGGCTTTGTAATTGAAAAATTCGGTGTCAGCCCGCCGCCCGAGTCTGAACCGGATGTGGAATATCACTGGCGCAGCGAATGATAGAATAGCGGAATGCGCCCAACCTATCTTGAAGTAAACCTCCAGCAACTCAAACAAAATATTGAAGCCATTCGTGCCCATGTCGGCGGAGCAAAGGTCATGCCGATGGTCAAAGCCAACGCTTATGGGCATGGCATAGAAGGCGTTGCACCATTTATCGAACCGTATGTAGATATGCTCGGCGTTGCCCTGGTGGAGGAGGCGATCCAACTTCGCCAATTGGGAATCAAAAAACCGATCCTTGTAGCAGGCGGAACTTTGATCGAGCAGCTGCCGCTTTTTTTGGAACATGACTTAACGCTCACCGCCTCTTCCTTGGACTTGTTGTTGGCTGCTGACCAGTTGGCTGAATCTACCCGTAAGCGCCTCACCATCCACCTGAAGTTTGATACGGGTATGGAACGTGTTGGCGTTCATGAATATGAAGCGGAAGAATTTATCCTTCAAGCTTCTGCGTGTAGGCATTTAGAAGTAGAGGGAGTTTATACCCACCTTGCAAACTCGGAACTGATCGAGTTGGGCGGTTCGGGTATGTCTGCCCATGTCGTCACAGCACAGGAGCAGCTTGAGCGCTTCCACTCGGCTTTATATTTTTATGAGAAGCATGGATTACCCGTGCCGCCCATTCGTCACGTTTGCAACTCTGGCGGCATCCTCAACTTGCCTGAGGGGCATTTGGATATGGTCCGCCCGGGCGTGTTGTTTTATGGTGTTTATCCGGGGCGTGATATTCCCCGTATTCTGGATGTGAAACCCGCGCTCATATGGAAGTCCAAAGTGGCATACAGCAAGGTCTCACAGCCCGGGCGTTCGGTCAGCTATGGGTCGTTGTGGCAGGTTGAAGGAAGTGCGAAGCGCGTGGTCACGATTCCGTGCGGATACGCCGACGGTTATTTCCGTCGCATGACCAATCAAGGACGTGTCCTTATTAAGGGGAAATCCTATCCGCAAGTGGGGCGCATTTGCATGGACCAGTTCATGGTCAACACTGATGCGGATGAGATCGAAGTGGGGGACGAGGTGGTTTTAATGGGCGGGGGGATCACTCCAGAAGAGCTGGCAGATTGGGCAGGTACGAACGAATATGAGGTGATGACCAACATCAGTGCGCGTGTGCCGCGGGTGTTCAAATAAGCGAAGCCTGGTAAAAGGGTGGGGTACAATAGGCGCACTTTTCGTTTTGAGGTGAGAGTTGAATTCAAAGGTAAAAGATTTTTTGTTACTATTCAGTGTTGCCGGTATTTCGATCGCACTGGATCAATGGTCGAAATGGTGGGTGCGCGAAAATATTGAGTTCGGCGGGCAATGGCTGCCGGAGAGTCTGGCATGGCTCAGTCCGTATGCGCGGTTGGTGTATTGGCATAATAGTGGGGCGGCATTTGGTATTTTTCAAAATGGGAATTTGATCTTTACAGCCCTCGCGTTTGTTGTGGTTGGCGCGATCCTTTTTTATTTCCCGCGTGTGGAAGATAATGACTGGACTTTGAAGCTGGCGATGGGCTTGCAATTGGGCGGCGCGGTGGGCAACCTGATCGACCGCCTGTTGATGCAGCGCGTTACCGATTTTATTTCCATCGGTGTGTTCCCGGTGTTCAACCTTGCAGATGCATCCATTTCTGTAGGTGTGGCGGTGCTGCTCTTGGGGGTATGGCTTAAAGAACGCGAAGAAAAAATGAAGGCGGCTCAAGTGGAATCCTCTGAGACCGCCCCGGAAGGTATGAAGGAAGGTTAGTGGCTTGATGACTGAAGAAGTGGTTTTGCAGGAAAAAACGCAGCCTCAGAGCAGGCGTTTTTTTATCTTTTTTATGGTTGCCGCGGGGATTATTGCCCTTGATCAATGGACGAAGTGGCTTGTGATTCGCTCCATTCCGCTGAATACATCCTGGCTGCCTGATTCGTTGGAATGGCTCTCACCGTATGCGCGTTTACTTCACATCCAAAATCGCGGCGCGTCATTTGGAATGTTCCAGAACGGCAATTTGTTTTTTGTCATATTGACCATTTTGATCGTGGCGGGCATCGTCTATTATGTTTCTCAAATGGAGCATGCCAACCTGTGGATGTGGGTGGCGGCTGGCTTATATTTGGGCGGTGCGGTTGGTAATCTGATCGATCGTTTGGTGATCGGCGCGGTGACAGATTTTGTTTCCGTAGGGACTTTCTATATTTTCAATATTGCCGATGCCAGTATCAATGTCAGTGTGGCATTGTTGATGATCCTGTGGTTCCTCGACCATAGAGCATCTCAAAAAGCGGAAACGGCGAAGACCGAAGGAAACCCATGAGCGACCGAATTGAAACGTTCCATTACGATGAACAACACCCGGACAGGTTGGATAAATATCTTGTCTCCTGCCTGCCTGAGTTTTCACGTGCCCGCATTCAAGGTTTGATCCTTGAGGGATTTGTTTCGGTCAACGGTGCGCCTGCCAAAAAGGCGGGGCAGTTGGTGGAGGATGGTTTTGACGTGGTGGTGCGCATCCCGCCGCCTGTACCTAGTAATTTGGTCGCGGAAGATATTCCCCTGGATATTATTTTTGAGAACGATGACTTGATCGTGGTCAATAAACCGGCTGGCATGGTCGTTCATCCGGCGGCGGGGCATTATTCCGGTACGCTTGTCAATGCAGTGCTGGGCTATGACCCAGACTTGGAAGGCATTGGCGGTGAAGAGCGCCCTGGGTTGGTACACCGGTTGGATAAGGAAACCTCAGGGTTGATCATTCTGGCTAAGAATGAACGAGCACATAACTGGCTGCAAGACCAGTTCCGTTTGCGAAAAGTGGAAAAGACTTACCTTGCATTAGTGGATGGCAAGCCGCCAACACCTGCTGGTCGGGTGGAAGCCCCCATTGGGCGCGACCCAAGTCACCGGAAAAAGATGGCGATCGTATCCCCCGGCAAAGGGCGTGAGGCGGTTAGTGAATACAAGACCCTTGAGTCATTCAGGAATCACACACTGCTTGAATTTCATCCACATACCGGGCGGACCCATCAGATCCGTTTACATTGTTTGTTTTTGGGCTGTCCAATAGTGGGCGATTCGGTATATGGCAAGCGAACGGTTACAGCGACGATCGAACGTCATTTCTTGCATGCTTTTCGTTTGAAGATCATTCTACCCGGCGAGAAACAGCCGCGTACATTTGAGGCAGAATTGCCGGAAGAGCTAAAGGCTGTCTTGGATGAAGTAAAGAGATACGAGTGATCAGCACCCTGAAACTATTTGAAAATATGGAGACTCCTCATGAACTATGTAGATTTGCGCTCAGATACTGTAACCAAACCGACGCCTGAAATGCGTGAGGCGATGGCAGAGGCGGAGGTGGGGGATGATGTATACGGCGATGATCCGACCGTCAATCTGTTGCAAGTAAAAGCTGCCGAGATGCTTGGCAAAGAGGCGGCTTTGTTCGTCCCTTCAGGCACGATGGGCAATTTACTGGCGTTATTAGTCCATTGTGCGCGCGGTGAGGAAGTCATCTGTGGTGATAAGTCACATATTTATGTAAATGAAGCAGGTGGAATGGCGGCTCTTGGCGGGATCTTTCCACATCCCATTCCGAATCAAGCGGACGGGACACTACGTCTGGAAGACATTCGCGCCTCGATCCAACCCGACGATTCGCATCGCACCATTTCGCGTTTGGTCTGCATCGAGAACACCCAGAACATGTGCGGCGGCGTGGTGCTTGGTGTGGACTATACCAGGCAGGTAGGGCAGCTTGCCAAAGAGAACGGATTGAAATTTCACATTGACGGTGCGCGTATTTTCAATGCGGCGGCAGCTTTGGATGTGGATATCAAGCAACTGGTTGCGCCTGCCGACTCTGTCATGTTCTGTTTGAGTAAAGGTCTGGTCTCGCCGATCGGTTCGATGCTGGTTGGCTCGAAGGAATTTATTTCGCGAGCGCACCGTCTGCGCAAGATGTTGGGCGGGGGAATGCGTCAGGCAGGGGTGATGGCGGCGGCTGGGCTTATTTCGCTGGAAAAGATGACGGGGCGGCTTAAGCAGGACCATGCCCGGGCAAAGAAACTGTATGAAGGCTTAAAACAGGTTTCGGGATTAAGACTCGAGACGGAGCCTGCATCTAACATGGTGTATTTTAGTCTGGCAGATCACATCAAGCTCACCGAGAATCAGATCTGTGCAGAGATGAAGAAATACGATGTAATGGTGGATTGGTCCGGTCCGCGTCAATTTCGTTTGGTGACGCATTATTGGGTGGATGATGCCGGGGTGGAAAAAACCGTAAAAGCGTTCGGTGAAGTGCTGAAGTAACTACTCGCTAGATTCAGATAAGAGCCCTGGTTCTTTTTGAAGCAGGGCTTCAAATGCTTTTACCATGGTGGGGTCGAAGTGTGTTCCAGACATGTCTTTGATATATTGCAGAGCTTCTTTTTTTGTGATCTTCTGACGATAGGGGCGGTTACTGGTCAGAGCGTCGAAGGCATCGATCAGGGCAAATAGACGGGCAAGTTCAGGAATCTCATCGCCACTTAATCCCCCAGGATATCCAGACCCATCCCAGCGTTCCTGATGTCTTTGAATGAGGGGGATCGTATCTTGAAGGAAGGGGATGCCTTCCACAATGCGTGCACCGATATCAGGGTGCAATTGCATGACCTTCCACTCGTCTGCAGTAAGTGCGCCGGGTTTATGCAGGATGGTATCGCTAATGCCGATCTTGCCGATGTCGTGTAAGAGCGACCCGCGTTCGAGTATTTTAAGCTGGTCTGGTGAATATCCCAGGAATTCCCCAAGTTTGACTGCCAGATATGTGACTCTTGAACTATGTCCCTCGGTTTCGCTATCGCGAGCATCCAATGCAGAGGTAAGTGATGCGAGAGTTTGGTCGTATGTGGCTTCGAGGGTGTCGTAAGCTGCTTTGATTTCTTTTGCCTGGCGGCGGGATTCAACTAACAGAAGCGAACGTTCCAATGCGATGGCTGCCTGGTTAACCAGCGCCTGCAGATCGTTGGGGTTGGCAATGGGTTTGCTGGGGTCATCCATTGTGTCCATCCAAATTGCGCCATATTTCCGTATGGGGGTTTGAATGGGCAGGCAGGTCCTAAGCACAGACTGCCCGAGCGAGAAGTAGATCATTTGCCCTGAGTTCATCGCGTCACGGATCAGACTCATGGGGTGGTCTGTCGGAGGATTTTTACCTTCATCGTCGACTCGAACCTCTGCTATGAGACTATCACTTGTATCAAACAGAACGATGCCGGTTGTGATGTTCTTTCCGAGCTTGTGTGCAGTTTGAGCAATATCTGATGCTGCTTCCTCAATATTTTCAGATTGGATGATCTGGTTGCTTAAGCGGTAGAGTAGGGATGTGATGCGCAGGGAGGAGCGAAGTTCTTGTTGCAGCCAGGTGCTTTCAAATGCCCCGCCTGCTTGAATGGATATTAATTCTGCAAGCGATTCATCGTTCTCTGTAAAAAATACTTCATTCTGTTTTCCGAACGCGAAGATCGCGCCGATGTTCACCTGATGCCAACGGATGGGGATGGTGAGCAGGCTGCGCACACCTGTATTATCCAATTCAAGGTTGGCAGTCTTATCATATTTCCGGACATCACGGATGCGGAATGGTTGGGAGGCATGTAATGCCATTTTGATGAGCTCCCCAGACCGAGATGTATCAATGAGGGAATCAAGCAGGAGTGGGGATCTGCCTGAAGAGGCGTGTTGAGTGAAGTTTCGTTCCTGCCCAAGTTGAATGTATAGATAGGTAAATTTTGCCTGTACAATATCCCGGGAAATTGAGGCAACTTCCTGTGCCGCAGCTTCGGGGTCTGGCACTGAAGAAAGGCGGCTGCCGGTTTGGATGAGTTCTGTCAGCCGTTGGTGATACCCTGAACGCTCCCAGGCGCGGGTTAGTTCCGCCGCGACCATTTCTGCAAGCCCGATCTCCAGGCTGCCAAAGGCGTTGGGTTTATCGTTATTGAGAGAGATCATCCCATGAACATGTCCATTGAAGATCAGGGGGATGATTGCAGCGGATAGGCTGGTTTCCCCTTCGAAATGGATGTATTCCGGGTCCACGCGAATGTCATTGACGATCTGAGTCTTGCATTGACGCAGGCAGCGTCCGAGTACGCCTTTTATGGCGTTCTGTCTATAGCCAGTGGGAATGATATGGGTTTGCCGACCTGCTGCAGCAAGCAGCATGAATTCTTTTTCCTCTGGCTCGTGGATATATAAGGCTGCAAGTCCGCAATTGAGAGCGCGCTCCAATGTATTAACCGCTAACTGTGCTGAAACGGGTGGATCGAGTTGATTTTCGAGCTGCTGACTTAATTCAAGTAATAAGGTTAATTGTGCATTCCGTTTTTTCTCAACTGCCGAGAGCCGCGCAAGAGTATTGATCTGATCTGCCTGCACCCGCCCGCGTACGCCCTCCTGAGTCATAATGAACGGTTTGATGTATTTTTCAAGCCGATTTACCCAGCGGTTCGAATCCAATTCCATTTCTTCGACCGGTTCGCCGCCCGTTCGATTTAATTCCAGTATGAGACTGCTGGTTGTCATAATGACTGTCGCCGCGCCCATATAAACCATGCTCGAGAAAAGAACAAAGAATATCAGCGTTGCTTCACGGATACTCAGGATGGATCCGTGTCCGGTCAGGAAATCCGGGTTTGTGCTTGAGAGCAACGCCCCTAAAAATATCAAATGAGAAACTTCAATGACACAACTAATCAATACCATACGGCGGCTGAGGACATCTTCATGTGTCAGGAGCAGGCGCTCCCATGGAATCAATGTTCCAAACAATAAAATCGCAAGGACCGCGGCTGGGGTGACGCCATTATCCTTGTCTGTAGGGATGATATAAAAAAAGATCAATGCGATCCATGGAATAACTTGAGCTTTGTTGAAATACCTACCGTATTTGAAGCCAGGCACAATGACCGAGATGATACCCATGAAAGCGGAAATGAGAAACACTGCAGCCAGTAAAGACATGTATGCAATGTCTGAAGCGGCAATCGTCAAAGATAGCCCTGCCGCGAACGTGATCAGGGTGACGGTAAATTGTGTGAAGTCCAGCTGTTTTAAGTGTTCGTTTACCGGCAGAAGTAGATATACCTGTGTGATCGCGGTGATCAAAAAGGCAAATGCGCCGATCCATTGTCTGTTGACGATAAGAATGCAGCCGGCAAGGAAAAGGAAAATAATTGCAGCGATCTTGATCTTTAGATCCCGTTCTGCCGATATTTTCCAAATGGATGCCACCTGGATGAGCAGCGCCATGATAAAACATGAAATTCCCCATAAACCAATGAACCAGGATGGAAAGACATGGTCAGCGATCCCAAAATGACCGGGTATGATAACCAGCCCTGCCCCGATCCCTTCCAGCAGTAAAGAGATAAAAATAAAAAAGTTTTTTTCCGCAAGGCTTTTCATGTTGCTTGAGGATAGCATAATAAACAGAATTTTTCTAGATAAATTTGGGTATATTTGATACGATATGAAACCCGCTGTTTAAGCGTTTTTTTGTTGGTTGTATGAGCGAAAATATGCAATAGTCGTTTCTGTTATAATCGCCACCGCAAACCAGCTTTATCAGGGGATGCCTCGTTTGTAATCTACTTAAAAGGTATCGCAAATGCAAAAATTCATTACGCTTGCTCAGATCGATGAAATCGTTAACGCGATAAAAAAGAAAATCTCAATTCAACCTATGATCGGAATGATTTTAGGCTCCGGGCTTAACGGGTTGGCAGATTCTGTCCAGAATCCGGTCTTTATCTCATATAGTGACCTGCCAAATTTCCCCACCTCCACGGTTCACGGGCATGTGGGGCGTTTTGTTATTGGCGAGTTGGAAGGTAAACCAGTTATCGTCATGCAGGGACGCATCCATTATTACGAAGGCTATACCATGGGTGAGGTGACACTGCCTGTGCGCGTGATGCACAGACTCGGAGTTCACAGTATGTTCGTGACCAATGCTGCTGGTGGCGTCAACGCGGATTTTGTGCCTGGTGATGTAATGCTGATCACTGATCAATTGAATTTAATGGGCATGTCTGGTTTGAATCCATTGATGGGTCCCAACCTTGATGAGATCGGTCCGCGCTTTCCCGACATGAGCCAGCCTTACGACCGCGATTATTGCAATCTGGCACGCAGTGTTGCCAGGCAAGCCGGTTTAACTCTGCGCGAAGGTGTGTACGCTGGTTTGAGCGGTCCTTCCTTTGAGTCGCCTGCCGACTTGCGTTTCTTGCGCCTTGCGGGTGCAGACGCTGTGGGCATGTCCACAGTACCAGAAGTGATCATTGCGCGCCACGGTGGCATGCGGGTCTTGGGACTTTCCGGCGTCAGCAATAAAGCCAACTTGGATGGTTCGACCATCACCACTCACGAAGAGGTCATAGAAGCAGGCAAAGTCATTACCCCCAAGGTCGAGGCGATCGTCAGGGGTGTCCTGCGCGGAATGTAAGCGCAAGGTTTCTGGATGGCAGATTTTTTAAAGTTCCTCGCGTCGTATGAGGCATTGATTTACATTGTCCTGGCAATCGGAGGGTTATTCTCCTTTCGCTGGCTTTACCGTTCGTGGCAGGAATGGCGGGTGGCCGTATTCAACCTTGAGCGGGAATTTTCTGTCCGCCGATTGGGACGTTCTGCTTTGATCTCTGTCATGATCCTGGTTTTCTTTTGCATCGAATTCTTCATGGCTTCCTTCGTGATCCCGGGGCTTCCCGCAGATTTTTTCCTCACTACACCCACCGTCGACTTTATCTCAACTCCCACAGGAACCCTTTCGCCGGAGTTAATGACCCAGTTCGCCGGGCAGCCACAGTCTGCCGCCCAGCCAGATGCAGCGGGTTGCACACCCGGGCAGATCACCCTGACCTTTCCGGCACCTGGCGATGAGATCAAAGGGGTGGTTGAATTAACTGGTACAGTTAATATTCCGAATTTTGGTTTTTATAAATATGAAGTTGCACCGAATGGCAGCGATACATGGGCAACCATTGCCGCAGGACGTGCTGTGGTGATAGAGGGATCTCTCGGGCGCTGGGATACAACGGCACTTACCCCGGGCGATTATCAATTGCGTCTTGTAGTGATCGACAATCAGGGAACGGCACTTTCACCCTGTGTTGTGCCTGTGCAAGTTGTACCCATTCAATAGAAAGCGATCCATTTTCATGTCTGAATTGCAAATTCGTCCTACCATTGCCAATGACCTCACCCGCTTGGTGGGTATCGATCACACTGTCACGAGTGAAGCGGTCTGGCAGTTGGAATTTCGCCGCGATACCGGGCAAGTTGCCACTACTTTCCGCGAAGTGCGCCTGCCGCGTTCCATTCAGGTGGCGTACCCACATAATCATTTTGCCTTACCTGATGATTGGGTCAACCGTTCGATGATGTATACAGCCGTGATGGATACCGACCCGGTGGGATATATCAGCATGTTAGAGCGTGGGGCGGCATCTACCGTATGGGTGTTGGACCTTGTGGTGGATGTGGCGTACCGTCGAAAAGGCGTAGCGGTGGCTTTGTTGACAGCAGGGCAGGCATGGGCGGAGTCCAGATCGCATCGCCGTTTTATTTTAGAAGCACAGTCGAAGAACCTTCCGGCGATCCGTCTCGCACAGAAATCCGGATTCGAGTTCTGCGGTTATAATGACCAGTATTACCTCAATAAGGATGTGGCATTGTTCTTTGCAAGGGTGTTGAAGTAATGGAAGTCGGCTGACGCCGCTTCCCGTTCGATTTTTATTGGAAGGGCTGCATGATTAACGGTTGGCCAGACACTTTACTGGCGGGGCTCCAGACGATCAATCAGATCTTGACAGCGGGAATTGCCATTACGGCATTCTCGCTGTTTCTGTATTCTCTTTCCTTTAATTTGCGCGACAGGGTGGCTCGTTCGTTCGCGATCATTCTTCTTTGTGTTGTGATCGTTTTTACCGCGGAGTCGCTTCAAGATAATACCGTCTCCATTCGGACGCTTGACCTGTTGATGCGTCTGCAATGGTTTGGACTCGCCTTCCTTCCGGCTGCCTATTTACATCTTTCCGATGCGTTGTTAGTGACGGCGGGCAGGCCTTCACGCGGACGACGGCGTTTTGCCGTACGCGGTATGTATCTTGTCTCAATTATTTTTCTGATTCTGTTAGTTTTTGGGTACTTACTCGGACCGATCGTTCCGGATGGAAGACCGGCTCCGTACTTGCAACGCACCATTTGGACTGAGGTTTTCACCATCTTTTATGTGAGCACCATGGTGTGGGCGGGCATCAATTTCACACGTGCCTACAACTTAATGCTGACCCGTTCTGGCAGGCGGCGTATGCTTTATTTGATGGCTGGCGCCACCGCTCCGGCACTGGGGTCCTACCCATATCTGTTGTTTGGATATGCTCTGGCATCCAAGCACGAGTTCCTTTTTTGGAGCGCAGCAACGGCGATCAATGTGTTGGTTGGGGCGTTGGTGGTGATCATGGCGTACGCAGTGGCGTTCTTTGGCGTTTCCTGGCCAGACCGTGTGATCAAAAGCCGCCTGTTCAAGTGGATCATGCGCGGACCAGTAACCGCATCTGTTACGCTGGCATTGATGACGGTGGTACGTCGTGGCGGTGAATTGCTTGGCACGCCCTATAGCGCTTTCGTTCCATTCACGGTGGTGGCTTCGGTTCTTTTGATGGAACATGCCATTACCTTTGCTGCGCCTCTCTGGGAACGCTGGCTTTTCTTTGGGCGCGATCGTAATGAATTGGAGTTACTCCAAAATGTAGAAGAGCGTTTACTAACTCAGGGCGATCTTCAACAGTTTTTAGAATCTGTCCTTGCAGCCGTGCGGGATAATTTGCAATCTCCTTCTGCGTTCGTTGCAGCATTGGATGATGAAACCTTGCTGCCGGTTGTGGTGGCAGGGAACCGTGCCATGCTCGAACAGGATGGATTGACAGAAGCCCTGGACCATGTAAATGGTGATGTACGCCACGAATTCCAGTGGGGGAATTACTGGGTGCTGCCTCTTTACTCCCGCCGCCGTCCTGAAATGGATCGCGATGAGCTCCCGCCGTTGCTGGGGTTGCTTGGAGTGGCGCGCAATGACCAAAAGGATTCAATGGAATATGACCAGCGTGAGTCGCTTTGGCTGCTGGCAGACCGCGCCGCGCTCGCTTTGGAAGACCGCCAATTGCAACAAAGAGTTTTCCGTTCCCTGGCAGATATTCAGCCTCAGGTTGAAATGATCCAGCGTATGCGCGCTGCAAGCCGTTACGATACGAATGCCAATTTGCTCAACGCTCCCATTCCTCATGAGGCGGACCTGGCGAACTGGGTCAAAGATGCGCTGACTCATTATTGGGGTGGACCCAAATTTACCAATAATCCGCTTATCAAACTGCAGGTCGTCCGTGAACTGGCAGAACAAGAAGATGGAAATGTCTCCAATGCGTTACGGACTCTATTGCGGCGGGCGGTGGATGAAGTCCGCCCGCGCGGAGATCGCAAGTTCACCACCGAGTGGATCCTGTATAACATTCTCGAAATGAAGTTCATCGAGGGACGTAAGGTTCGTGACGTGGCGGCGCGATTAGCCATGTCTGAAGCGGATCTATATCGAAAACAGCGTGTGGCTGTGGAAGCGGTCGCCAAAGCAATCCTTGAAATGGAAGTTAATCAGCTGGAACAATAAAAATATTGGTAGATATTCGTCGAAGAACCTGGTTGCAAAGCAAGTGGAGGGCAAACCGGGTATTGGGTGCGGCGATAAAAAAGGAGATAAGTATGGCTGACGGAAAAGAAAGAAACGAAAGCACTGTGCCGGCAATGGATGATGGCTGGTGGGAGTCTGTGTTGGCGGAGGAAAGCCGCCATCCGGCACATACTCAGCCGCGGGTGCAACCATCCAAGTCTGAAGTCCAGCCGGGGGCGGGGAAAGAAGCGCATACTGAGCAACAACCTGCGGTCAACTGGAGTCAGATCAAAGATCTATATATGAAAGACCGCATCATTGACCTAACCGTCACCGGACACAATCGTGGTGGTCTGCTTGTGGAAGGAGACGGGCTGTTTGGTTTTGTGCCTTTCTCTCACTTGATCGACCTGGCAGGTAAAGAAAACCTGGACCGCAATCAAGACCTTGAACCATATCTTGGGCGATCCTTGCACCTGAAGGTGATCGAATGTGTGCCGGAAGATGGACGCGTGGTCTTTTCCGAACGCGCTGCTCAAACTGAGCCCGGCAAACGTGCCGAATTATTCCACTCTCTACATGCCGGTCAAAATGCACATGGCACAGTCACGAACGTGACCGACTTTGGTGTGTTTGTAGACCTTGGCGGTGTGGAAGGCTTGATCCATATCTCCGAACTTTCGTGGGGCAGGGTAACGCACCCATCCCAATTTGTGAAACTTGGCAACGCCATCGATGTACAAGTGCTCGATCTCGCACCTGAACGCTGCCGTGTTGCCCTTAGTTTGAAGCGGCTTCTGCCCAACCCGTGGACGAATGCCGCAACCGAATTCCCGATCGGCTCCATTCATGCTGCAACGATCACCAGCGTGCTTTCGTATGGTGTTTTTGCGCGGCTTGATAAATATGGCGTTGAGGGGTTGGTGCATGCTTCTGAGATTCCACATGAAGAAGGTGTGCTGTTAAAAGAATTCCTCTCAGATGGGCAGTCCATTCAGGTGCGTGTCTTACATCTTGATCCCGCTCATCACCGCCTCGGTTTTAGTATGAGGCTTGAGTAATTGATGCCAAATTCCACCGACCCACGGCGCTTCAGACAAGAAGAGTTTTCACCGCGCAACGACTGGCTTGAACGACTTGCGCGCTTCAACTCTCAATTTGGGCGTTTTGTGCGTGATGCTGCAGGTGTAGCGTTGATCGCTTTTGCCGTCATGGCATTCCTTGCCATCTGGAATTGGACAGATGGTGTTGTGCTCACGCCGATTGCTAGCCTCCTGCGCACTTGGTTCGGGTGGGGAAGTATTTTGATATTGATAGGGATCGCCTATCTGGGATTTTCCCTCCTCCAACGCGAGCGAACTCCGATCCACTGGGGACGAATCCTCGCTCTTGAACTCGCCGCTCTCTTAACTCTGGGCGTGCTCGCTGTTTTCTCGGGCAACGACCTCTTCCGGGCTGAATCTGGCTTGGACGGCGGGCGCCTCGGCTGGGGGATTGTCCGATTGTTGTGGCAGTCCATGGGAAGTATCCCCGGCTCGCTGGTACTTTTTCTATTTTGGGCATTGGCAGTTGCAACCGGCTTCGGGCTTTGGGCAAAACTGGAAGCATGGCTGTTGAAGGTTGCGGGTGAAGAGGCGCCAGTGATCGTTTCCATGCCAGAGCCGGAGGTTCACGAGGAAATCATTGAACAACCCGTTTCTGAAAAGGTCATTGCGCCGCCTAAAAAGAAAGCCCCGGCGATCCCTCCCGAATTCCGTACCCAACTAAAAGCCGCCGATAAAAAACAGGAGAAATCCCTCAAGCCGCCGCCTCGTGCCGCTGACTTGCCGCCCCTCAGTGTTTTGATGGGCGACTCAGCCGTTCGTGCTGATGAAAGAACCATCAACCAAACTGCCGGTTTGATCATGAAGACACTCTCTGAGTTTGGCATTCCGGCAACAGTCATAGGTTATCGGGTGGGTCCGTCAGTGACGCAGTTTGCGATTCAACCAGGCTTCATTAAAAAAGGGAACGAAGAAGAAGATGCCCAACAGATGAAGGTTCGTGTGGCGCAGATTGCTTCGCTCGAGAAAGATCTCGCATTGGCGCTATCTGCCCAACGTCTGCGTATTGAGGCGCCGGTTCCTGGTAAGCCTTATGTCGGTATCGAAGTCCCGAATGTAACCAGCTCTGTTGTCCGCATGCGGGCGTTGTTGGAAAGCGATTCCTTTTACAAAGTGGGTGCCCCGCTGGCGGTCGCACTGGGGCGCGACGTTTCTGGTAATCCGCTTAATGCCGACCTTGCGCGTATGCCCCACTTGTTGATTGCCGGTTCCACAGGTTCTGGTAAATCGGTTTGTATTACTGCCCTTGCGGCGTGCCTGGCAATGAACAATACCCCCGAAGAATTGCGCATGGTGATGATCGACTCGAAGATGGTTGAGCTGATCCGTTTCAATGGTTTGCCGCACCTGTACGGGAAGGTTGAAACGAATCTTGACCGCATCCTTGGGGTTTTACGCTGGGTAGTGGTGGAGATGGAGCATCGCTACCGCCTGCTTGAAGCCATGCATGCCCGTGACTTGAGTTCTTACAATAAAAAAGTAACCCGCTCTGCGGATGGTCAGCCTTTGCCGCGCATCGTCGTTTTGATCGATGAACTTGCCGACTTGATGATGTCTGCCCCTGACCAGACCGAACATAATTTGGTGCGCCTGGCACAAATGGCGCGTGCCACCGGTATTCACCTTGTAGTTGCTACCCAGCGCCCATCCACCGATGTTGTCACTGGGCTTATCAAAGCTAACTTTCCGGCACGCCTTGCATTTGCAGTTGCTTCCGGTATTGATAGCCGTGTGATCCTCGATTACACCGGTGCTGAGTCGTTGCTGGGGCGTGGTGACATGCTCTTCTTGAACCCCGAAGTTGGCACCCCAGTTCGTGCACAGGGTGTGATGATCACGGATATTGAGATCGAGCGCATCATCTCTCATTGGCAAAAGAATAGCGATATTGAAGTAGCGGATGTCCCGCCATGGGAGATGCTCTTGAAGGAACCCGATGAGAACGAAGACGATGGCTTGGTGGAACAAGCGATATCCATCGTCCGCAACCAGCAGCGCGCCTCAGCATCCATGCTTCAACGCCGCCTGCGTATTGGGTATCCGCGTGCGGCTCGCCTGCTTGATCAATTGGAAGAAATGGGCGTCGTCGGTCCTTCACAGGGTGGCGGCAAAGAACGTGAAGTGCTCATCAGTGCAGATACTGAGATGGGCGACGAGATCAAATAAATAGACCATGCAGCCAAAACAGACCTTTTCCGACCGAGCAAGAATCATCTTCAAAGGCATCCTCGACCCGATTGGTAATTTTCTCAATGGGTTGGGGCTTACTCCTAATAGCATTACCCTGTTGGGGTTGGCGGGGACGACCATTGGTGCATATGTCCTCTCGCAAGGACATATGACGGCTGGGGCAATTATCCTTTTAGTGTCCGTCCTGGTGGATGCGTTTGACGGTACAATGGCGCGGCTGCGCGGCGAGCCGAGCGATTTTGGCGGCTTCGTTGATTCGGTCAGTGATCGGTATGCCGAGTTGGTCACTTTTGGTGGTCTTATCTATTTCTTTTTGACGAAGAACGATTTTCCCGGCGTGATGGTTTCTTTCTTCGCTGCGGCCGGGTCTGTCCTTGTTTCGTATGTCAAAGCACGCGCCGAGGGGCTGGGGTTTACTGCCAAGGTTGGCATACTCACCCGCCTTGAACGCTATCTTGTGCTAATTCCTTTGTTGGTGTTTAACCAGCCTTTTATCGCCGTACTTGTCATTGCTGTATTGGCGAATATCACTGCATATCAGCGCATTTTACATGTTCGTACGCAGGGGCGCGAGCGCATCCTCAATAGCAAACAAAAGGACACCAAACAATAATGGAGGGCGTCTCTCTCGGTCCCATCCTGTTGCGCTGGAATGGGCTGTTGATCGCCTTGGGTATCGCAATGGGGGCATTCCTCTCTGCGTTGGAAGCCAGGCGCCGTTTTCAGGATGCGGAGATCATTTCCTATTTATTTGTGCCATTAACGATTTGGGCGTGGATCGGCGCCCGCCTTTGGCATGTTTTGACACCGCCTCTTTCTTCTGTACAACTGGGTCTGACCACCAGGCATTATCTTTTGCATCCGCTGGATATCCTCTCGTTTTGGACTGGCGGTTTTGGCATTCCCGGTGCCATCCTTGGTGGAACTCTGGTTCTGTGGTTTGTGGCGAGCAAAGAGAAACTCCCTTTTTGGGAACTTGCCGATACGTTGGCGCCTGGTCTCATCCTTGCACAGGCGGTTGGGCGGATCGGTAATTACTTTAATCAAGAGTTGTACGGTTTGCCAACAAACCTGCCTTGGGCAATACTCATTCAACCTGAAAACCGCCTGCCAGGGTATGAAGAAATTCAGTTCTATCATCCGCTGTTTGCATACGAAGTTCTATTGAGTTTGGGCTGCCTGCTCTTACTGCTTTGGCTTTTGCGAGGTAGATACTCTGGGCAAGTCAAGTCAGGCGGCATCTTTCTGGCATATCTTGCCTGTTACGCGCTGATCCGTTTCCTGCTCGAGTTTCTGCGGTTGGATGTTGCACTGGTTGGCGTAGTCAATATTAATCTAGTGTTTTTCACCATCCTTTTTCTTTCAGCCATGGGAATTTTGATTCAACGGCAACGTTTGGAAGATTTGTAAGGATATTGAGAAGGATTGGAATGGGGGATGGGTAATAAAATGAAATCACACAGGGTCGCAAAATTAGTCAATATCTTTTTTGTTTTGATTCCGTTATACCGACTTATTACAGTCTAGCCTCCCCCTTACGATAAAGGATAAATTTATGATTGAAACGAAAGATCTTAGTAAGCAGTTCAATGATTTTGTGGCGGTGGATGGGATAAATCTCTCAGTGGAATCCGGGCAGATCCTGGCGCTTCTTGGGCAGAATGGTGCAGGAAAGACGACCACCGTCCGCATGTTGACGGCGTTATTGCAGCCAAGCCGTGGGTCTGCCCGTGTGGCTGGTTTTGACGTTGCTAAAAATGGACATGATGTCCGCGCTTCGGTTGGGGTTTTAACGGAACATCATGGTTTGTACATGCGTATGACCGCACTGGAATACATGGACTTTTTCGGACAGGTCTACAGCCTTGCACCTGCATTACGCAAATCCCGTTCTGAAAATCTACTCGAATATTTCGGACTGGCAGAGGCGGCCAAACGGCGCATTGGTGAATATTCCAAGGGTATGCGCCAGAAACTGGCGCTGGCGCGGGCAATGATGCACGAGCCCAAGGTTTTGTTATTGGATGAACCCACTTCTGCCATGGATCCTGAATCAGCAAGGCTGGTGCGGGATGAGATCGCGCGTCTTAAATCTGCTCAACGAACGATCATGCTTTGTTCACATAATCTGACTGAGGTGGAGTTGCTGGCGGATAAGATCGCGATCATCTACCATGGCAAAATTCTGATCCAGGGAACGCTGGAAGAATTGAAAAAGAACGTATTTGGGTTGCCGGAATATATTATCAGGTTTGCTGGGGCATGGGATGCAAGCCGCCTTGAATTGCCCTCAGGTGTAGAAATCATTTCAAGTACGCCGACCATTTGAAGGTTCGGGTGGAAGCGCCCGACCAGGCAAACCCGTTACTGTTGCAACGGTTAACCTCCATGTCGGCTCCTGTGCTTGCATTTCAAGAGGAAGTGCGGACGTTGGAACAGGTTTATTTGAAGGTGATGGCGGAAACAAAAGGAAAAGAATATGTTCAGTAAACTTCGTCTCGTCTGGCTTGTAGCTCAGCGTGAATTGCGAGATCAATTCCGTGACTGGCGTGTGCTCCTTCCGATGCTGATCCTGACGTTGAGCTTTCCCTTCCTTATGAATGAGTTCGCGCAACAGACCGTGGATTTCTTGAATCAGTATGAAGCCAATCTGATCATTGACCGTTTTATCCCGTTCTCTATAATGATTATTGGCTTTTTTCCGATTACGGTTTCTTTAGTGGTGGCGTTAGAGTCATTTGTGGGCGAGAAGGAGCGCGGTACGATCGAACCGTTGTTGACTGCGCCTTTCGATGACTGGCAGTTGTACTTTGGCAAGCTGCTGGTTGGGATAATCACGCCCTTGGTCGCCAGTTATTCATCCATTGGTATTTATCTTTTATTGATCCTCCGCAGAGGTTTGAGCATGCCAGGGGCTTCTGAGTTACTGCAATTGCTATTACTAACGACTGCACATGCGATATTAATGGTGAGTGCTGCGATCGTTATTTCGGTGCAGTCCACTTCTGTGAAGGCGGCAAATTTTTTAGCTTCGTTTGTGGTGATCCCGGTGGCGATTCTGATGCAAGGGGAAGCGGTCATGTTGCTCTGGGGGAATGACATTGTGTTATGGCTGGGTGTTGCCGGGGTGCTGATTATCTCCCTGCTTCTAATCCGTGTTGGCGTTGCTCACTTTGAGCGCGAATATCTGCTTGGACGCGAGATCGATAACCTCAATTTACGTTGGATGCTCGCCGCTTTTTGGCGGAACTTCAAAGGTGATGCTGTTTCCCTGCGTGATTGGTATGGGCGTGTATTGGGCATTTCTTTTCGCCGTACCCTGCCTGCTCTAACGTTGATTGTCTTGATTGCCGTGATAAGCGCCTGGCTGAGCTACGACTGGGTTGTGAAATATGCCGCTGATTTAATTTCAAGCGCTTCACCAGAAAAACTGGCACAGATCAAAAAAAGCCTTGGAGAAATGCCTGAACTCCCCATTGCCAACGTGCATCTGAGTGCGCCTTCCCTCTTCTTGAATAATACCCGTGCTATGGCAGTTATATTCCTCACAGGGTTGGCATCATTCAGTGTTTTGGGCATTCTGTTTTATATGATTAATATTGCTTTGATCGGTGGTCTTTATGGGGTTCTTGAGCTTTTGGGGATTGCGCCCATGCCGTTATTTCTGGCTGGAGTTCTTCCGCATGGTTTATTTGAAATTCCGGCTCTTGTGATCGGCAGCGCGGTGGTGCTTTACATTGGTGCTGCACTCGTCACCCCGCAAACGGGAAAGTCTATGGGGGAGGTCATCATTGAGTTGACAGCAGATTGGGCGAAAATATTTGTCGGATTGGTGGTGCCTCTGCTGGCTGTTGCGGCATTGATCGAAGCATATATCACGCCGTATATTCTGCTGAAGGTCATCGGGAACTGATAAAACATCCTGCGTGAGACACGCAGGATGTTTTATGAAACTACAATTAACAATTGGGGAAAATTCGGTTAACATTCGATGTATGGCAAAAGTGATCATTTTAGGCTCATCAAATGCGATCCCAACAATTGAAAGCGAAAACACCCATATGGTTATTGTTGGGAATGACCGCACAGTTTTGGTTGACTCTGTCAGTAACCCGATTGTACGTCTAGAGCAAGCCGGTTTGGATTTTAACAACCTGACCGATGTCATCGTTACACATTTTCATCCTGATCATGCTTCCGGAGTGCCGCTCTTGCTGATGGATATGTGGTTGATGGGCAGACAAAAGCCCTTGAATATTTACGGTCTCCATTACACTATCGATCGTCTTGAAAGCTTGATGGGGTTGTATAACTGGTCTGCGTGGCCTGAGTTTTTCCCTGTCGTCTTTTATCGATTACCTACGCAAGAAATGACCCAAGTTCTTGACTGCCCCGATTTTGTCATCCAGGCATCCCCGGTCCACCACATGATCCCCAACATTGGTTTACGGGTAGACTTTTCCGAAAGTCAAAAAGTGATGGCGTACTCTTGTGATACTGAACCCTGTGATGAGGTTGTCCGCTTGAGCGCCGGAGTGGATGTGCTCATCCATGAAGCCACTGGCGAGTCGCCCGGACACTCGTCCGCCGAACAGGCAGGTACGATCGCTTCCAAAGCGGAGGTCAACAAGCTTTACTTGATCCATTATCCAACCGGTAGATTTGCAAAAGGCGACCTGATCGCCGAAGCCTCAAAGACATATCAAGGCGATATCCAGCTTGCAAAAGACTTCATGGTTCTGGATTTCTAAAAAATCCCCTCACAAAGAGGGGATTTATATTTACCATCCAGAAATAAACGGAACCCATTCCTGATTCTCGTTCAGGTGTTTCCCAAAAATATACGCGGCTTCTGCAGGCGGCTCTTTCGGAATATGCAAAAGGTGCATATGTGCCTCTTCCACTTTGCGCCCGCCTTTACGGTGATTGCAAGAAGAACAAGCCGTAACGAGGTTGGTCCAAGTAGGTCTTCCACCCATGTGTCGCGGGATTACATGGTCTATCGTCAGGTTGCCTTCCCGTTTTCCGCAATACTGACAGGTATAATTATCACGCCGAAAGACTTCACGGCGCGTTAATTGGACGCGTGGGCGCGGTCGATGAATTTGCGATTCAAGCCGAATAACCGAGGGACGAGGGATGAGCTGTGATATGGTGCGGATATGTCCGCGTCCGTTTGCGATCATACCGGCTTTTCCCGCAAGGATCAAAGTGATTGCCCGTCGTGTCGAACAGACGTGGATAGGCTCAAAATTCGCATTGAGCACCAATACGGGTTCGTTCATAAGGTTCCGGTAACTCGCGTGATTATACTTCCAGAACATCGATTTGGTGAACGCATCCATTAACATCTCATTGCAGGAGAATGCATGAATATAATGATCTCTGGCGGTTCGGGTTTGTTGGGGACCGCTTTAACCAGGTCACTGCTCACGGATGGGCACAAGGTTTTTATTCTTTCACGCCATGCAGGCGAAAACCGTATCCAATGGGATGGGCGCACCACCGCAGGGTGGGGGCACTTAATCAACGAAATGGATGTGGTCATTCATCTTGCCGGACAAAGTACATCCGCTTGGCCCTGGACTGCCGCTCGAAAACGCTCCTTCGAAGATTCGCGCATCCTTCCAGGACGTGTGCTTGCTCAAGCGATTCAGGAAGCGACTCGTCGCCCAAGCCTTTTTGTGCAAGTCTCTGGTATTAATCACTATGGTGTTTATGGCAGCCTCGCCGACGAAGCCACTTTACCCGGTGATGACTTTCTTGCACAGTTAACTGTCAAATGGGAAGATGCAACCAAACCTGTGGAACATCTGGGCGTTCGACGACTGGTCCTGCGCACATCGCCTGTTCTGGCGAAAAACAGCATCATTTTGAAATTGATCGCATTGCCTGTCCAATTGTTCTTTGGCGGGAGGATCGGCTCTGGCGAGCAGGCATTTCCTTGGATCCATGTCCAAGATTGGGTAAACGCCACGCGGTACTTGATGTCCAATGAAAACTCGCATGGCGCCTATAATTTGATCGCACCCACACAAACTTCTCTTGCAGATTTTACAAAGGTGTTGGCAGGCGTGTTACATCGACCCTATTGGTTTCCTGTCCCTGCATTTTTGATGCGGAACGTTTTGGGCGAAATGAGCGTCTTGATCCTTGAAGGCAGGTTTTGCCAGCCAAAACGGTTACTCGAGTCAGGGTACAAGTTTCAATTTCCGGGTCCGCGCGAAGCGTTGATCGATTTATTTACATAAGCCAAAGGAGAAATAAAGTCCATGAAGAAGATTTTCATCATAACTCTGCTATTGCTAACAGCTTGCGCTCCGGCTCAAGAGTCTCAGGTTGTTTTGCCGCAGTTACTGCCAACTGCAACAGCATATATCGACCCCTCTTATCCGACCGCTGAAGCGAGCGTTAATACTGCTCAACAAGTCGTTGCAGGTGTGGATGTTCGTTTGAACCGCGCATGGATGGAAGGCAAAAGTGTCAATGCAGATGTTTGCTTCACCATGCCCGACGCATCCGATTGGTCGATCTGGGCGGCAAGTTTATCTTACAGCGGCATCGTCCTTCAAGAATATGGCACCACTCTCATCAGTTTGCAGGAAGCTGCAAATGGGCAGCCAGGATTGCGTTGTGACACGCTTACCTTTGTCGTTGCGCCTGATGCTGATCTCACCAATGCAACCATTATTATCGACGCGATCGCTGCGCCGCCGCAGCCCAGTGATTACTGCGATATTTACCTGCCCAAGATCCAACAGGCTTTGCTTGAACGCGGCACAGGAGTTTCGGTTGATTGCTTGGACGTGAATGGTACATTGACCATGCAGATCCTTGGCAAACCCGCAGAGATGTCGCAGGAGCAGGCGGAGCAGCTCGTTTACAGTGACGAGTTTTACACGGTTCGTGGACCGTGGAGCTTCCCGTTCAATTTGTCGCAATAAAATTCCTGATGTATAATACCGGCATGTCCAGTGCCTTTTTCACCAGCCGCTATTACTATTATTACCGCCCGTAAACATATTGCGATGGTGTGATTTGAACGCGCCCCATCATCGCGGGCGCGTTTTTATTTGCATAAAGCCAGGATAAATATTAAATTACGACCCGAGCAGGGTTTTGCATTAGGAGAACAGTATGAACATCGAGGAACAAGTCGAGTTATTGATGCAGGGAACCGACTATGGCGACGAAGATCTGCAAAAAGCCATGGCGTCTGAACTGCGTGAGCGCTTGAAGGTCGCAGAAAAGGAAAACCGTCCGCTGCGGGTTTATTGCGGCTATGATCCTACATCCACAGATCTGCATTTGGGGCATACCATTTCCATGCGTAAGTTGCGCCAATTTCAAGATCTCGGTCATGAAGTCACTTTTCTCATTGGGAACTATACGGCGTTGGTGGGGGATCCTTCCGATAAGAATAAGGCACGTCCAGTTCTGACGCAGGAAAAAGTTGCAGAGAACGCGCTAACATATGCGGAGCAAGCCTTCCGCGTTTTGGATAAATCCAAGACCAGGATTCGGTACAACAGTGAGTGGTTGTCGAAGTTGAATCTGGTCGATCTCATTCGCCTCGGGCAGAACTTCACCGTCCAGCAGTTTTTAGCACGTGAGAACTTTGCCAAGCGTCTCGACAAAGGTGAGCCGATCTACTTGCATGAGACCTTCTACGCCTTAATGCAAGGATACGATGCAGCCGCCATGGAAACAGATATTCAGGTTGGCGGCTCTGACCAATTATTCAACATCATCGTGGCTGGAAGAAAACTTCAAGAAGCACTTGGGCAAAAGCCTCTGGTAGGTATCATCACTGGCATTCTTCCCGGCACGGATGGCACGCAGCGAATGTCCAAATCTACGGGAAACATCGTTCCGATCAACACCGGCGCGGATGATATGTTCGGTAAGTTAATGTCTGTGCCAGATTCGGCGATGGGTACATATATGCGCCTTGTCACTCGTTTCAGCCCACATGAGATCGCGCAGATCGAAAAGGATGTTGCCTCAGGCGCTTTACACCCGCGTGATGCAAAAATGAAGATGGCAAAGGAAATCGTCAGCATTTTCTACACAGAGGCTGAAGCGCAGTCCGGGCAGGATAATTTCATCAAGATGTTCCAACAGAAGGAGATTCCAGATGAGATGCCGGAATATGAGTTGCAATCAGGGCAAACAGTTGTAGACGTTATCCTTGCTGCTGGAATGGCTGAGAGCAAAAGCAAGGCGCGCCAGTTGATCGACCAAAAGGGTGTTCGTTTGGATGGGGAAGTGCTTGAGCGCGGCGATGCGCCGTTTCCACATCCGGGTGTGTTGCAGGTCGGTAAACGGAAATTTTTACGTGTGAAGTAAAAATAAAAACAAGACAAGGGTTTTAAATATTGAAAACCCTTGTCTTGTGTCAGAAATACAAAATGGGAAACCCATGAATGAAATTTTTGTAGATTTTTGCCATGGGGAATACTTTTAAATAAAAAAAACAGACTCACTTACGAGTCTGTTTCAGAGGCGTCGACGGGATTTGAACCCGTGAATGAGGGTTTTGCAGACCCTTGCCTTACCACTTGGCCACGACGCCTTATAAACAAAAGGATTGCTGACCGAAAGCATATTTCAATCTGCAATCCTCCAGTTTGAGCGGGCGATGAGATTCGAACTCACGACCTTCTCCTTGGCAAGGAGACGTTCTACCACTGAACTACGCCCGCATTTATCGACCAATTTGGTCGAGAGTGCCGAGACCCAGGATCGAACTGGGGACACCGCGATTTTCAGTCGCGTGCTCTACCAACTGAGCTATCTCGGCCAAACGTTATTTATTTGTTAAGCGGCGGTGATTTTACACGCACTTATTTATATTGTCAAGAAATATAGCGAGGAAGATAAAAGTTAATAAATCAAAGCCCTTTTTTCTTGACTTTTCATATTGTGTTCGATATAATGTTTAGTCGCTGTCCATCCGGGACAGTTATCGTCGTTTATTATCGTCATTCAAAACCGTTAGGAGAGAAGAATGGCATCTTCTTTGCCCCAGAAAAGCTACGCACGAATTCCCGTAAGTCTTGATTTACCTAATCTGATCGAAGTACAACTTGATTCATTTGAAAGGCTCAAAAAGGAGGGACTTGGAGACCTTTTCCATGAAATCTCCCCGATTGAGTCATATAACAAGGGAATGAAGCTATTCTTCCCAAGCCGCAGCCCCGAATCGCAACAGTGGGGGTTGAAGTATTGGTTTGGTGATCCGAAGCACTCCATTGAAGAATGCGTAGAGCGCGATCTGACATATGCCAGTCCGCTTTATGTTTCTGTTCTCCTCGCTGGACCGGATGTTCCCGAACCTATCAAGCAGGATATCTTCCTGGGCGATTTCCCTGAAATGACTGATAAGGGAACTTACATTGTTAACGGAACGGAACGTGTCGTTGTTTCGCAATTGATCCGTTCTCCCGGCGTTTACTTTGAAGCTCCTGCGGATCGCGCTACGGGACGCCTGCTCTCCATGGCCAAACTGATTCCTGACCGTGGAGCTTGGATGGAGTTCGAAACCCGTAAGTCCGACTACATTATCCTCAAATTCAACCGCAAACGCACCGTGCCGATCACGGTCTTTTTGCGTGCTCTCGCCGCTGTCAGCGACGGAATCAAAGATTCTCCCATCAAGCATGGTACAGACGAGGAAATCCTCTCCCTGTTCAAGGATGTGGATAACAATCCCGAGCGCATGTTCATTGCCTCCACGATTAAGCAGGAACCAGACTGGGACCTCAGCAATCACACCATCGCTGAAGCTGCTTTGATCGAATTCTTCAAGAAGATGCGCCCAGGCGATCCGGCTACGCTGGATAATGCCCGCCAGTTCCTTGAAGAACAGCTTTTTGATCAACGCCATTATGACCTTGAACGTGTTGGTCGTTATAAGCTCAACCAAAAGCTTGACCTTAACATCCCGATCCCTCATCGCACTGTTTCCAAGAGCGATATTCTTCGTCTCCTGCGCCGTATGATCCAGATCAATAATGGCTCTGAGCGTTCAGACGACATCGATCACCTCGGCAACCGTCGTGTCAAGACGGTTGGTGAATTGATCCAGAACAAACTCCGTATTGGTCTGCGCCGTATGGAACGCGTGATTAAAGAACGCATGTCCATTCGCGATCAGGAACAGCTTTCACCCGTGACACTTGTCAATATCCGTCCGGTTGTGGCTGCGTTGCGCGAGTTCTTCGGTTCTTCACAGCTTTCCCAATTCATGGATCAGACGAACCCGCTGGCAGAGTTACGCCACAAACGCACACTCTCTGCGCTTGGACCTGGTGGTCTGCGCCGTGAACGCGCCGGCTTCGATGTCCGCGACGTACACCACTCACACTATGGACGTATCTGCCCGATTGAAACGCCGGAAGGTCCGAACATCGGCTTGATTGGTCGCCTTGCGTCATTTGCCCGTGTGAATGAATACGGGTTTATCGAAACGCCTTACCGCAGAGTATATAAGGCTCTTCCTTCTGATAGTGAGTTGTTGGAAGGGCGCACCTTGCGAGAAGATATTTATGATCCCAAGTCTGAAGAACTTCTCTTCAAAACGGGTACAGAGATCGACTCTAAAGTTGCCAAACGCTTAGCCCGGCTTGATGGTGAAATCGCCATCATCCCGTTTGTTTCGGATGAAATCGTCTATTTATCTGCAGACGCAGAAGATAAGTACACCATTGCTCAAGCAAATGCGGCACTGACCGAGAAGAAAGAATTTTCTCGCGAACGTATTTCCTGCCGTTATCACTCCGGCTTCCTATTCTCCAATGCCGAAAGCCTGGACTTCATGGATGTGGCTCCTCATCAAGTCGTGGGTATTAGTGCCGCATTGATTCCCTTCCTTGAACATGACGACGCCAACCGCGCTCTCATGGGTTCGAACATGATGGCACAGGCTGTTCCTTTGGTTCGCCCCGAGGTTCCGCTTGTTTCCACCGGTATGGAACGTCATGCCGCGATCGACTCCGGTCAGGTTGTCGTCGCTGAAGCGGATGGGGAAGTGGTATCTGTAACTGGTTCCACTATCACCGTCAAAGAGAAGCGCTCTGGCAATCGTGTGTATCAACTTCGCAAGTACCAGCGCTCCAACCAGAGCACTTGTATCGACCAGCGTCCTTCTGTAGTGAAGGGGCAGTTGATCAAGGCTGGTGACATTATCGCCGACTCTTCTTCAACCGATAATGGTCAGCTGGCTCTTGGTCAGAACGTGGTTATCGCCTTCCTTTCCTGGGAAGGTGGCAACTTCGAAGATGCTATCCTCCTTTCTGAGCGCCTTGTTCAGGAAGACCGCTTTACCTCCGTACATATTGAGAAGTATGAAGTAGAAGCCCGCGATACCAAACTTGGACCCGAAGAAATCACTCGCGATATCCCGAACGTTGGTGACGATGCCATCAAAGACCTCGATGAAAACGGCATCATCCGTATTGGTGCTGAAGTCGGTCCCAACGACATCCTCGTCGGTAAGATTACCCCGAAAGGTGAAAAAGAACTCACCCCTGAAGAACGCTTATTGCGCGCTATCTTCGGTGAAAAATCTCGTGATGTGAAAGACACTTCACTGCGTATGCCTCACGGCGAACGCGGTAAGGTTGTGGACGTAAAGGTCTTCACTCGTGAAGAAAATTCTGACCTAGCCGCTGGCGTGGATATGATGGTCCGTGTCTCTGTCGCTCAGCGCCGCAAGATTACCGCGGGCGATAAGATGGCAGGACGCCATGGAAATAAGGGTGTGGTTTCCAAGGTTGTGCCTGTGGAAGATATGCCTTTCCTTGAGAATGGCGTGCCTGTTGATATCATTCTCAATCCGCTCGGTGTGCCCGGTCGTATGAACATCGGTCAGGTATTGGAAGTTCACCTTGGGTGGGCTGCCAAGCGTCTCGGTTATCGAGCTGTGACGCCCGTTTTCGACGGTGCCAGTGAAGAGCAGATCGAAGCTGAACTCGCGCGTGCCTGGATCGTTGATCAGGCGTGGAAGGAAGCCGGAGTTCGCGCTTGGGATTGGTTGAAGGAGCAAGAATATGATCCGAATACCATCGAAGACGATGATGAAGTTCGCCGTCTTTATCTTGAAGGATGGCTTGACAAACGCCGCTACGATATCTACAGCCTGAACGATGTGGCATATGCGCATCGTGCCACCGCTCGTGAATGGTTGCGAGAAAAAGGCTATACCGACCCTGACGAAATTCTGCTTGAGGATCGTAAGGTTGCTCACGACCCTAAGTTGGATGATATTGCGATTACGGCGTGTCTGCGTTTGTGGTTGGAAGTTAATGGGGTTACCCGCCGTGTTGCAGAAGATAAAGTATTCGAAACTGCCCAGGAACTTGCAAAGGAAAAGGGACTTCCACTTCCTATCCTTGGTAAGCAGACCCTTCGTGACGGTAAGACTGGTATTCCTTATGACCAGCCTGTCACTGTGGGCGTGATGACCATCCTTAAACTGCACCACTTGGTTGAAGACAAGGTGCATGCCCGTTCCACTGGTCCATATAGCTTGGTTACACAGCAACCGCTCGGTGGTAAGGCTCAGTTTGGTGGTCAGCGCTTTGGTGAAATGGAAGTGTGGGCGCTGGAAGCGTATGGAGCTGCTCACACTTTGCAGGAAATGTTGACGGTCAAATCTGATGACGTTCAAGGACGTGTCAACACCTACGAAGCGATCGTAAAGGGTGAGCCCATCGAAGAACCAAGCATCCCGGCATCTTTCCGTGTTTTGGTGAAGGAACTTCAATCACTTGGTTTGGCGGTCGAGGCGATCAATGAAAACGGTGATATCGTCAAGTTCGGCAAGGATGAAGAGAAGACTCATCCGCCAAAGCATGACACCGGCTTGCTCAGTCTGGGTGAAGGTCAATCCAGAAAAAAGCAGTAAATTCTATTGACTTGACTGGTACAGCATGATAAAATGTTGTGCCTTTGTCAAGAAAAAGGAGCGGCAATCGCTAACCCCGCTCTGAAAGAAATTGGCAGCTATAGATGAGGCCATCAGGGAACGAGTTGATGGTCTCATTTCTTGCGAATAAATAATCGTATATCTCGTAAATCATTGAAAGAATTTGTAATCGGAGGCTGATCGTGCCGACAGTAAATCAAATGGTCCGCAAGGGCCGCAAAGATAAGAAAGCCAAAAGCAAGGCGCCCGCTCTGCAGTTCACCTTGAACAGCTATAAGCAGCGCCGGTTCCGTCAGGATAAGGGTGCGCCTCAGAAGCGCGGTGTTTGTACCGTGGTTCGCACCATGACCCCCAAGAAGCCGAACTCTGCGCTTCGCAAGATTGCTCGTGTGCGCTTGAGCAATGGTATTGAAGTGACAGCGTACATTCCGGGTGAGGGTCACCAGTTGCAAGAGCACTCCGTGGTACTTGTCCGCGGCGGTCGTGTTAAAGACCTCCCAGGCGTGCGTTATCACATTGTGCGCGGCACCCTCGACACCACCGGTGTGGCTAATCGCAAGCAGGGCCGTTCCAAGTATGGCGCGAAGCGTCCCAAGTAATTTTGATGGAGTGATGAAGCATGCGTAGAGCAAAACCAGAAAAGCGGGAAATTCTTCCCGATGTCCGTTTTAATAGCATTAATCTTCAGATCGTGATTCAACACGTGTTGAAGAGCGGCAAGAAGAGCGTTGCTGTCGGTCTCGTTTACGACGCGATGGATCTTATCAAAGAACGCACCGAAAAGAATCCGATGGAAGTTTTCGATTTGGCGCTTAAAAATGTTGGACCCGTGATGGAAGTCCGCCCGCGCCGTGTGGGTGGTGCTACTTATCAGGTTCCGATGGAAGTGTCTTCTGAACGCCGCACAACTCTTGCGATCCGCTGGCTCCTCGGCGCTGCGCGTGACCGCTCTGGCAAATCTTTTGCCGATAAACTCGCTTCGGAACTGATTGACGCTTCAAACGAAACTGGCGCCTCGATCCGCAAGCGTGATGAAACCCACAAAATGGCAGAAGCGAACCGCGCTTTCTCCCATTATCGTATTTAATTTATAAGAAGAGATAGGTAATAGATAGCAATGGCACGCGTTCATCCGTTGGAAAAATACCGTAATATTGGCATTATTGCCCACATTGACGCCGGGAAAACGACAACTACCGAGCGGATCATGTTCTATACTGGTTTAACCCACCGCATTGGGTCTGTTGACGATGGAAATACTGTAACCGACTGGATGGTGCAGGAACGTGAGCGCGGTATTACCATTGTTTCCGCGGCAGTCTCTGCGGAGTGGAAGGGATATCAAGTTAATATCATTGATACTCCCGGTCATATCGACTTTACCGCTGAAGTTCAGCGCTCCCTTCGTGTTCTCGATGGTGGCGTTGTAGTTTTCGATGCTGTTCAAGGCGTGGAACCCCAGTCTGAAACCGTTTGGCGTCAGGCTGACCGTTACGGTGTTCCGCGCATTTGTTTTGTTAATAAGATGGATCGTGTTGGTGCTTCTTATGAACGCACCATCGAAACCATCATTGACCGTCTTGGCGCAAAGCCGATTCCGATGCAGATCCCGATCGGCTTTGAAGCTACATTCAAGGGCGTTGTCGATCTGCTTTCCATGACAGCTATTGTATGGGAAGACGATCTTGGCAAAGATCCCAAAATTACAGATATTCCCGAAGACTTAAAAGCTCAAGCTGTGGAAGCCCGCGCTAAAATGGTCGAGCGCATCGCTGAACTTGATGACGAACTCACCATGAAGTTCCTTGAAGCCCAAGAAATTGGCATAGATGAACTCAAAGCCGCGCTTCGAAAAGGTGTAATTGCCAATAAGGCAACGCCTATTTTCTGTGGTTCTTCCTTAAAAAATAAGGGCGTCCAGGCTATGCTTGACGCAGTAGTAGATTATCTGCCTTCTCCTATGGATAAGACAACGATTACTGCAACTGAGCCCGGCAACCCGGAAAACACCTTTGAAATCCCGACTGTTGATGATGCACCGTTGAGCGCACTGGTTTTCAAGATCGTTACAGATCCTTATGTAGGTCGACTTGCGTATATCCGTGTGTACTCAGGTGTTTTGAGTCAGGGACAAACTGTTCAAAACAGCACCAAAGGCAAGAAGGAACGCATTGGTCGTTTGTTGAAAATGCACGCTGATCGTCGCGAAGATATTACTGAAATTCGCGCTGGGGATATTGGCGCAATTTTGGGTTTCAAAGATAGTTTCACTGGCGATACTCTTTGTGATACTAAGTCATTAGCTCTTGAAAGCATTTCGTTCCCTGAACCTGTTATTTCGATTGCGATCGAGCCGAAAAGCTCCAGTGATCAAGAAAAGATGGGTGAGGCGCTTCGTAAGCTCGCTGAAGAAGATCCCACATTCCGTGTTAATTCAGATGACAGCACTGGTCAGACCGTGATCCGCGGGATGGGCGAGCTTCATCTTGATATTATTGTTGACCGCCTTTTGCGCGAATTCAAGGTGCAGGCAAACGTTGGCACACCACGTGTTGCGTATCGTGAGTCGATTACCAAGCCGGTTAAGGAAGTAAATTACAAGTATGCCAAGCAATCCGGTGGTAAGGGTCAATACGGTCATGTCGTTTTTGCCCTCGAACCCGGTGAACGTGGCAGCGGTATCATTTTCGAGAACAAGATCGTCGGTGGTTCTATTCCAAAGGAATACATCAACCCGATCGAAAAAGGTTTCCGCGAAGCTTGCGAAAGTGGTATTCTCGCCGGTTATCCGGTTGTGGATTTGAAGATTAGCCTATTTGATGGTTCATTCCATGAGGTCGATTCCAGCGAAATGGCATTCAAACTAGCCGCTTCTATGGGCTTCAAGGAAGGTATGCAAAAGGGCAATGCCATTCTGCTCGAACCGATGATGAAAGTTGAAGTAGTCGCACCTGAAGAATACTTAGGTGATGTAATGGGGCAGGTCAATAGCCGTCGTGGTTTGATCCAGGGTATGGATGTTCGCCCTGGTAATGCTCAGGCTGTCCGTGCCATGGTTCCGTTGGGAGAGATGTTTGGGTACGCTACCCAACTTCGCTCGGCGACACAGGGACGCGGTGTATTTAGTATGGAATTCGACCACTACGCGCCAGTTGCGCAGTCGGTAGCTGAAGAAATTTTGAAATCGTAACGGTTCTAATTACCCAAGGAGTATTATTATGGCGAAAGGGAAGTTTGACAGAAGCAAGCCGCATTTGAACGTGGGAACGATGGGACACATCGACCACGGCAAGACGACATTGACAGCGGCGATCACGAAGGTGGCGGGGCTGTCGGGACAGGCAGATTTCAAAGCCTACGATCAGATCGACAACGCACCGGAAGAAAAAGCGCGCGGTATCACGATCAACATCGCGCACGTAGAATACCAGACCGACAAGCGCCACTACGCGCACGTCGATATGCCGGGTCACCGTGACTACATTAAGAACATGATCACCGGTGCGGCTCAGGTGGATGGCGCTATCCTCGTGGTGGCGGCCCCGATGGTCCGATGCCTCAGACCCGCGAACACGTCCTCCTGGCTCGCCAGGTGGAAGTGCCCTCCATCGTGGTCTTCCTGAACAAGGTCGACATGATGGACGACCCCGAATTGCTCGAACTCGTCGAATTGGAACTCCGCGAACTGCTCAGCAGCTACGGCTTCCCCGGCGATACCACCCCGATCGTGCGCGGCTCCGCCAAGCAGGCTTTGGAGAGCACCTCGACCGACCCGAACGCCCCTGAATACGCACCGATCAAAGAATTGCTGCGTGTGGTGGATGAATACATCCCCGAACCGAAGCGCGAGACCGACAAGCCGTTCATGATGGCTGTGGAAGACGTGTTCTCGATCAAGGGACGTGGAACGGTGGTAACCGGACGTGTGGATCGCGGCATCGCCAAGAAAGGCGAGCCGATCGAGATCATTGGGTTGCGCGAAACCAAGGCATCCGTGATCACCGGTATCGAAATGTTCCACAAGGAACTGGACGAAGCGGTGGCAGGCGATAACGCGGGCGTATTGCTGCGCGGTATCGAGCGCGACGATGTGGAGCGCGGACAGGTGCTTGCGAAGCCGGGTTCTGTGACCCCTCACAAGAAGTTCCTGGCGGAAGTGTACGTATTGAAGAAGGAAGAAGGCGGCCGTCACAAGGCGTTCTTCAGCGGCTATCGTCCTCAGTTCTACATCCGCACGATGGATGTAACGGGTGACATTGCCCTTCCTGAAGGTGTTGAAATGGTTATGCCTGGTGACAACGTGAACCTGACGGTGGAACTCATCGTGCCGGTGGCGTTGGAGCAGGGCTCCAAGTTCGCCATTCGTGAAGGCGGTCTCACCGTCGGCGCGGGTGTCGTCACCAAGATCATCGCATAAGGCGGAACATAATGGCAAAACAAAAAATTCGTATCCGCCTCAAGGCGTATGACCATCGTGTACTTGACCAATCCGCCAAGCGGATTGTCGAAACGGCTGAGCGCACGGGTGCCCATGTAGTTGGTCCCGTACCCTTGCCAAGTAAGAAAGAACGATATACAATACGTCGCTCTGCATTCATCGACAAGGACTCTCACGAGCATTTCGAGATTCGCACTCACAATCGTTTGATCGATGTGCTGGATCCTGACTCGAAGACCATTGATATGTTGATGCGGCTTAATCTGCCTGCAGGCGTTGATATCGAAATCAAAATTTAGTTGAATAACTCGTCATGCGGGACTATGTCCCGCATGACGTCACGTTAGAGACGGCGCAAGAGTTGTTTTGTGCGCGAACAGAATGTTCGCCCCACATATCAACTGACTGTGCTGCACGGAGATGATGCGGTCGTTGCCCCGACTGGCAGTCTCGTCAATATCTTGTAAAGGAGAAAATTGAGCATGTTGAAAGGGCTGATAGGTCGAAAGATCGGCATGACCCAGATCTTCGATGAGCAGGGCGTTGCCTATGCAGTGACCCTCATTGAAGCTGGGCCTTGTTTTGTTACCCAAGTCCGCGCCCCTGAGAAGGAAGGGTATTCGGCGGTGCAACTTGGCTTTGGTGAAACAAATCCCAAGCGCCTCACACAGGGGCAGGTTGGGCATTTGAAAGCCAATGAGATTTCCCCTCTGCGTTACCTCCGCGAATTTAGAGCCAAGGAACATGGTTTAAAAGTCGGCGACAAAGTTACTGTCGGCGACGCTTTTGCCGTTGGTGAGCGCGTAGACGTGATTGGCATCAGCAAGGGTAAGGGTTTTGCTGGCGGCGTGAAACGCTACCACTTCCATGGTATGAACGCTACCCATGGTACCTCGGATCGCAACCGTGCACCTGGTTCACGCGGATCTGGCACCACGCCAGGTCGTGTGTATAAAGGCGCGCGCGGAGCTGGTCATATGGGCGTGGACCGTGTTACAGCGCAGAATATCAAAGTCGTGATGGTGGATGCGGAACGCAACCTGATTGCCATCAACGGCGCTGTTCCTGGCGGCAAGGGGAGCCTCGTCATGATCAAGGAGTCGCGCAAGCAATAACGCGCGCAGGAAATCGGAGCGAGATTACCATGAAAGTAGATGTTCTTGATATGAAGGGTAAGAAAGTGCGCGAGATCGAACTTCCCGCGAATCTTTTCGAAGCCCCTGTAAATATGGATCTGATGCATCAAGCGTACACGCGCCAGATGGCGAATGCGCGCCTTGGTACACACGACACCAAAACCCGTGGTGAAGTTCGAGGTGGCGGACGCAAACCTTGGAAACAGAAGGGGACCGGCCGCGCTCGTCAGGGTTCTAGGCGTGCGGCCCAGTGGGTTGGCGGTGGCCGTATCCATACCCCGCATCCTCGTAGTTATGAATTGCGAATGCCGAAGAAGATGCGCCTTGCCGCACTTCGTTCCGCGCTGTCTGTCAAAGCCTCTGAAGCCTCGATCGTTGTTGTGGAAGAACTCAATATCGAGGAACCCAAGACCAAGCTTGTGGCTGAAGCGTTGGGCAACCTGGTTGGCACCTCTACCGTGTTGGTATTGATGCCTACTAAAGACCAGAATTACGATCTGGTGATGCGCAGTGCAAATAATATCGACAGCGCCAAGGTGCTGCTCGCCAGCTATTTGAACGTGCGTGACATCCTTAATTTCGATAAAGTCGTTTTGCCCGTCAAAACGATTGATGCGCTCGTTGCGCACCTAGGATAGGAGAGAGACATGACTGAACTTTATAGTGTCCTCGTCCGCCCGCTGGTGACCGAGAAATCCAATTCCCAATCCAGCAAGCTGGGTCAGTATGTATTTGTTGTTCGTAACGATGCTACCCGCACTGTGGTGAAGGATGCTTTGGAAACCCTCTTTGAAGTCACTGTGGCGCGTGTGAATATTGTCAACGCCCCTGCAAAGCGCGGACGCCGCGGCCGATCTCGCCGCATGGTCATTCGCCGTCCTGCTTTCAAGAAGGCGATCGTTACCCTTGCCGAGGGCAGCAAACCCCTCGAGATCTTTGAAGGGGTGCAGTAATGGCTGTCAAGAAGTATAAACCGATTACCCCGGGCATGCGTGATATGACCGGCTATACCTTTGAGGAAATCACAAAGTCCACTCCAGAACGCTCGTTGCTTGTTATCAAGAAGCGCTCTGGCGGTCGTAATGCTTACGGTCGTGTAACAGTTCGCCATCGTGGCGGTGGCGCCCGACGTTACATCCGCGTGGTGGATTTCAAACGTGAAAAACTTGGAATTCCTGCGAAGGTTGCCGCGATCGAATACGATCCCAACCGTACCGCCCGCCTTGCTTTGTTGCATTATGCGGACGGCGAGAAGCGTTACATCGTTGCTCCCGTGGATCTAAAAGTTGGCGACACTGTTATGTCTGGTCCCAATGCTGAGATCCGCTCAGGCAATTCACTACCGATCAGCAATATTCCGGTAGGTACACTTATTCATAATATTGAGATGAAGTCCGGTAAGGGTGGTCAGCTTGTGCGTTCCGCAGGTGGAGCGGCACAACTGCTCGCTAAAGAAGGCGATTTTGCACAGATCCGCATGCCTTCTGGCGAAGTTCGTCTCATTCATCAGGTTTGTTACGCGACGATTGGTCAGGTCGGAAATCTCGATCATGGCAATGTCAAACTTGGTAAAGCCGGTCGCAAGCGCCACCTCGGCATTCGCCCGACGGTTCGCGGTACAGCAATGAGCCCCCGCGACCATCCACATGGTGGTGGTGAAGGCCGCCAGCCCGTTGGTCTTCCCGGTCCGAAGTCTCCCTGGGGTAAACCTACCTTGGGTAAGAAGACCCGCCTTAACAAGAAGACGGATCAGTACATTGTGCGTCGTCGCAGCAAGACGAACCGCTAGTAGATGAGGTAAGCAGATATGTCAAGATCATTGAAAAAGGGTCCTTACATTGAGCCGAAACTGCTCAAGCGTATCGAGGCCATGAATCAGAAAAAAGAGAAGAAGGTGGTTCGCACCTGGAGCCGCGCCTCTGTGATCTTCCCCCAAATGGTGGGACACACGATCGCGGTCCACGATGGACGCCGCCATGTGCCGATCTATATTACGGAAAACATGGTTGGTCACCGCTTGGGCGAATTCGCCCCGACGCGCACATTCCGCGGACATCAGGCCGCCGAGAAGGCTGCGTAAGGAGAGAGCCATGACGGATATTCAAGCACACGTTCGGTTTCTCCCTCAGTCCGCGCAAAAAGTTCGCGCTGTGATCGATACAGTACGCGGCAAGAGCGCCATTGAAGCACTCGAGATACTCAAGTTTGTAAACAAGCGCGCCGCAGGCCCTGTTTATAAACTGGTTGCCTCCGCAGTGGCTAATGCTGAAGAAAACTTCGGCGTCAGCCGTGATGACTTGGTTGTTGCAAAGATCACTGCAGATGAAGCCCCGACCCGCAAGTGGCGGCGCTTCGGTGCGCGCGGTCGTTTCAAGCCGCTTTTGCGCCGCAGTTCTCATGTGACGGTTATTTTGCGCGAGCGCGGAGCATAAGGAGATTATATGGGTAGAAAAGTACATCCCGTTGGTTTTCGTCTCGGAATCAACCAGCCGTGGGGCGGCCGTTGGTTCGCTGAGGGAAGCACATATCGCCAGCAGTTGCACCAGGATCTTGCCATTCGAAATCTTTTGATCGGCAAGCTCTCCAAGGGCGGCGCTGCTGCCAATGAAAAAGTTCGCGAATTGCGCAAGGAACTCCCTGATGCGATCCGCGATGGCAAGGCGGGCGTTTCCCACATTGATGTAGAACGCACCCCTGGCAAGATCCGCATCGCCATCCACACCGCCAAGCCCGGTATTTTGATCGGACGTAAAGGCGAGGGTGTGAAGAAGATTCGCGCTGCGCTCGAAGCGTTGGTAGGCAAGAAGATCGAATTGGACATCAAGGAGATCTCGAATCCTGACCTTGACGCAAAACTGGTTGCCAAGAATATTGCTGATCAGCTCGAACGCCGTATCGCATATCGCCGCGCAATGAAGCGCGCTATTCAGCAAGCCATGAAGCAGGGCGCTGAGGGCATCAAGATCCTCGTTGGCGGCCGCTTGGGTGGTGCTGAAATGTCCCGCGATGTTTGGCTCCGCGAAGGACGTGTTCCTCTACAGACCCTGCGTGCTAATCTGGATTTTGCCACCGAAGAAGCCTTGACTACTTATGGTCAGATCGGCGTCAAAGTTTGGATCTATAAGGGTGAAGTTAAACCTGAAGTTGAAGAAAAAGCCGAAGCGACGGAAGGCGTGTACGTCAGCGAGTAATCGCGACGTCGCTTTGAGATGAGGTTATTGCTATGTTGATGCCTAAACGTGTAAAGTGGCGCAAGCAGATGCGTGGTCGTATGCGAGGTAAGGCTCTCCGCGGTGCGGAAGTCGCCTTCGGCGAATTTGGTCTGCAGGCGTTGGAACCGGGCTGGGTGACAGCCCGCCAAATCGAAGCGGCTCGCCGCTCGATCGTGCGTGAGATGAAGCGCCGCGGCAAGATCTGGATCCGGATTTTCCCCGCCAAGCCTTTCACTCATAAACCACCCGAGACCCGCATGGGTTCCGGTAAAGGTAATGTGGAATACTATGTTGCCGTTGTGAAGCCTGGACGCATCATGTTCGAAGTCAGCGGACTTTCAGCTGAAATCGCTGTGGCTGCTTTGAAGGCTGCCCAGTACAAATTCTCCATCAAGACCAAAGTTGTGGCCCGCCACGCAGGAGGAGAATAACTATGAAAGCTTTGAAATCCGCAGAAATTCGCAAGCTGGGTCCTGAGGAAATCCGCACAAAGATTTCCGATGCACGCGATGAATTGATGAAACTGCGCTTCCAGCAGGTGAGCGGGCAGTTGACTGACGCCAGCCGCCTGAACGTCCTTCGCAAGGATATTGCCCGTATGGAAACCATTCTGAGTGAAATACTTAGGAATGCTGCAGTGGAAGGTGCAAAATGAACAATCGTCGTCGTATGACTGGTGTTGTCACCAGCAACAAAATGACCAAAACGGTCGTCGTAGAGATCACTCGCAAGTATCGCCACCCTCTATATAAGAAGGTTGTGTTTTCGAGCATGCGCGTGAAGGCTCACGATGAGATCGGCTGCCAGATCGGTGATGAAGTCCGCATCGTGGAATCCCGCCCGCTGTCTCGTGACAAGCGTTGGGCAGTGGAAACCGTAGTGAAGCGTGAAGTCCGTACCGCCGATCAGGGCGTAGGAGAGTAAGCCATGATTCAGCATGAATCTCGTTTGAAGGTGGCTGATAACACCGGCGCCCGCGAACTACTCGTCATCCATGTGATGGGCGGTTCTCGACGCAAATATGGTGCGATCGGTGATGTGGTAGTGGCGACCGTCAAGGCTGCTGCACCGCAGGGCTCTGTGAAAAAGAGTGAAGTTGTGAAGGCCGTGATCGTGCGCTGCACCAAGGAATGGCGCCGCGAAGACGGCTCGTACATCCGCTTTGACGATAACGCCGCCGTTATCCTGGATGCGGATGGCGAAAACCCGAGGGGCACGCGTATCTTTGGACCTGTGGCGCGCGAATTGCGCGATATGGGCTACATGAAGATCGTGTCGCTGGCCCCGGAAGTGTTGTAGGAGCTGAGAATGAAAGTCAAAATTCGAAAAGGTGATACCGTCGAAGTGATCAGCGGCCGTCTGGAAGATAAAGGCAAGCGCGGTGAAGTCATCAACGTGATTTTGGATGAACGCCGAGTGGTGGTGCAGGGTGTCAATATCCGCACCAAGCATCAGAAACAGGTGCAGACCCAGGCTGGGCGTAATATCAACCCCGGGCGACTTCAATTCGAAGGACCCGTCGATATTTCCAATGTGATGCTTGTATGCCCGAAATGCGGTGAAGCCACACGCGTCGGCGTTCAGCGCGACGAAGAAGGCGCACATCGTGTCTGCAAAAATTGTCAAGCCACGATCGACTAGCCGCGGAGCAGGTAAAAAATGAACAGAATGCAGGAACGTTATAACAAGGAAATAGCCCCGGCTTTGCTGAAGTCATTCGGTTTCACGAATGTCATGCAAGTGCCGCGGTTGGAAAAGATCGTTGTCAACATCGGTCTTGGCGAAGCGTTGGATAACCCCAAGGCGCTCGAAGCTGCGGTGGCTGACCTGACCCTGGTAACCGGGCAGAAGCCGGTGCAGACCAAAGCACGCAAGAGCATCGCGAACTTCAAACTTCGCGAAGGGCGTTTGATCGGCACCAAGGTGACCCTGCGTGGTCCCCGTATGTGGGCGTTCTTTGACCGCCTCGTGAACATTGCTCTGCCGCGTGTGCGCGACTTCCGCGGCATTTCTCCCAATGCCTTTGATGGGCGCGGGAACTACACGCTGGGTCTCAAGGATCAATTGGTTTTCCCCGAGATCGAGTACGACAAAATCGATAAATTGCGCGGTATGGAAATCACCATCGTAACAACAGCACAGAACGATGATGAAGCCCGCGCCTTGCTAAGACAGCTCGGAATGCCGTTCAGCGGCAAGAAGGAAGCGTAAGGTATGGCAAAGAAATGTATGCAATATCGTGAACAGCGCCGCCGCCATGCGGTGCAAGTACGGAATCGCTGCCAGCGCTGTGGACGTCCCCGCGGATATATCCGCCGCTTCGGCCTATGCCGCATTTGTTTCCGTGAACTGGCGTTGAAGGGCCAAATCCCCGGCGTCGTAAAGGCATCCTGGTAAAGCCGGGTTGGAGGTTAATCATGTCATTCACTGATCCAATTGCCGATATGTTAACTCGCATCCGCAACGCCGTTATGGCGGGCCATGCCCAGGTTGCGCTGCCGAGTTCCAAGATCAAGCTTGAGATTGCCAAGATCCTGAAAGAGGAAGGTTTCCTCGAAGGGTTCGAAGTGGTCGATGGTGAACAAGAAGCGCAGAAAGTTTTGCGCCTCAAAATCAAATACGTAGGCGAACGCCGCCAGCGCCGCGCCGTGATCTCCGGTCTGGAGCGCGTCAGCAAGCCCGGTCGCCGCATCTATACCAAGAAAACAGACATCCCCTGGGTGCTTTCCGGAATTGGCGTTGCCATTCTCTCGACCCCCAAGGGTGTAATGACCGGCGCACGTGCCCGACAGTTGGGTGTGGGCGGCGAGATCATCTGCAAGGTTTGGTAGGAGGTTTATAGTGTCTCGCATTGGTCGTTTACCTGTAGAGATCCCCGCTGGCGTTCAGGTGGAGCTGACTGGCTCCAAAGTCCGCGTGAAGGGACCGAAGGGTGAGCTTCACCGGGAATTTTCCAAATTGATCGATATCAAGATGGAAGACAACCAGCTGAAGATCGCCCGCGCATCTGACAACCCCGAGGAACGTGCCCTGCACGGAACCACCCGCGCCGTTCTTGCAAATATGATCCACGGCGTGAGCAAGGGTTTTGAAGTTGTGCTTGAAGTTGAAGGCGTGGGGTACCGCGCCGAAATGGAAGGGAAGAACCTGGCGTTGTTCGTCGGATATTCCCACCCGGTTAAGATCGAACCACCCGTCGGTATTTCTTTTGAAACAGACGCGAAGACCCGCCAGATCAAGGTTTTGGGCTTCGATAAGGAATTGGTGGGGCAGGTGGCTGCGAACGTTCGTAACGTCCGCCCGCCGGAACCCTATCATGGCAAGGGCTTACGCTATCTCGGCGAGAAGGTCCGCCGTAAAGCCGGTAAAGCCGGGAAAGGAGCCAAGTAATCCATGGCTAACAAAAATCGTGCTCTGGCTCGTGAACGCCGCCACTTGCGCGTTCGTAAACAGGTTTTCGGAAATCCCGAACGCCCGCGCTTGAACGTTTTCAAGAGCCTGACGGGCATTTATGCCCAGATCATTGACGATATGGATGGGAACACCATCGTTTCCGCCTCCACCGTTGATAAGGACCTGCGTGAGAAGGTAAAAGGCATGAAGAAGACCGAACAGGCGAAAGCCATCGGGAAAGCCATTGCCGAACGTGCGCAATCCAAGGGAATTTCCACGGTCGTGTTTGATCGCGGCGGTTTCCGCTACACCGGGCGCATCAAAGCCCTGGCAGACGGCGCGCGTGAAGGCGGTCTGCAGTTCTAGTGCAGAACATTGGAGAAAGATATGGCAGATAATCAATTCGATAAACAGTACGAATCGCAGGATGCCTTCGAGGAACGCGTGATCGAGATCGCCCGTGTTGCCAAAGTGGTGAAGGGTGGTCGCCGCTTCCGCTTCCGCGTGACCGTTGTGGTCGGCGACAAGAAGGGTAACATCGGTATGGGTGTTGGCAAAGCCAATGCTGTTCCCGATGCGATGCGAAAAGCGTCTGAGCGCGCTCGTAAGAATATTCGCGCTGTCAACATTGCCGGGACGACCATCCCGCATGAATCGCTCGGAAAAGTTGCTGGTGCGAGAGTCTTTCTCAAGCCTGCTTCTGCTGGTACCGGCGTTATCGCCGCAGGCGGCGTCCGCGCGGTGTTGGAAGTAGCCGGTGTGCGCGACATCCTGACCAAATCCATGGGAAGCGCGAACGTTCTCAATGTGGTGATGGCAACCTTTGACGCGCTGGACGGACTCCGTTCTCCCGCTATTGAAGCTGCCCGCCGCGGCAAGCGTTCTGACGAACTGCTCCCATTCTGGGAACGGAGGAAGCAGCATGCCTAAGAAAGAAACTTCCGGTAAAAACATTCGTGTCACACTGGTGCGCAGCGCCATTGGTTATACCAAAGACCAGAAAGCGACAGTCAAGGCTTTGGGTCTGCGCCGAATGCACCAAACCGTTGAACACAAAGATTCTCCCGCCTTGCGCGGTATGTTGAACAAGATCATTCATTTGATCAAGATTGAAGAGTAGGTTGAACCATGAAACTACACGATCTTGTACCCAATCCTGGGTCAAAAAAGAACCGAAAACGCGTGGGTCGCGGTATTTCCGCCGGTCAGGGTAAAACCGCCGGTCGTGGTACGAAAGGCGCCGGTGCTCGCTCCGGCGAAGGCGGTCACTTGTATCGCCAGGGCGGTAACCTGCCTTTCTATCGCCGCTTGCCGTTCATTCGCGGTGAAGGCTTTACCCCGCCCAATCAGGTGGATTTTAACGAAGTCAACCTGGATCAGCTTTCCGAGGCATTCAAAGCCAACGCGGAAGTTACCCCTGAATCCCTGGCTGAAGCGCATCTTTTGCGCGATTCCCGCAACCCCATTGTTATTTTGGGTCGCGGTGAGATGACCGTTGCCCTCAAGGTGCGTGCTCATCGTGTCAGCGCCGGTGCCAAAGCCAAGATCGAAAAGGCTGGCGGCTCGGTCGAATTGATCGCCTAGGAAACCAAAGGACACTTCTTATGAAGACCACCTTCTCAGGCTGGCATTACCTCTGGAAATCGGAAGATATTCGCCGCAAATTGATCGTCACCTTTGTGATCTTGGTGCTCTATCGCCTTGCTGCGAATGTCCCGGCTCCCGGCGTGGATCATGACATCCTTGCCGCTTTCCGTAATTCAACATCCGGGTCGGGAGGTTTTCTTGGCTTCCTCGACTTGCTTTCTGGCGGTACTGTTTCCAATTTCTCGTTACTTTCGATGGGTGTCTACCCTTATATTACCGCCCAGATCATTATTCAATTGCTGATTCCGATCATCCCGGCGCTCCAACAGCGCATTCAAGAAGATCCTCGCGAAGGGCGTCGCTGGCAGGAAAAGTGGACGTATTATCTTGCTGTGCCTATGGCTGCTCTTTCCGCGATCGGTCAGATCAATATCTTCAACTCCTTATCCATTCAGGCAGTTGGTCAGCCAATTCTCCCGTTCGGTCTATTTGCAGCAGATACGGCACTTGCTTCCTGGTCTGTTCTGATTTCAATGACCGCTGGAACCATGTTTGCCATCTGGCTGGGCGAGTTGATCTCTGAATACGGCATTCGTGGACAGGGTCTCTCACTCGTCATTTTTGCTGGTATCGTGGCGCGTATCCCTACAAACTTCGCCTCTTTACTTGCCGATGAAACCAACCGCTGGATCATGTTGATCCTTACCACCATTGTCATTGTGTTGACTGTGCTTGCCATTGTGTATGTCCAGCAGGGACGTCGCAATGTCCCTGTCATGTACCCGGGACGCCGTGTGGGTAACCGCATGTCCATGCCGGTTCGCGGCACAATGCCTTTGATGGTCAATCTCTCCGGCATGATCCCGTTGATCTTCGCCAGCGCTATTTTGCAATTCCCGGCGATTATTGCCAGTTACTTTACACAGAATGAAAATCAGGCTGTGGCAGACTTCTTCCTTGGTGTTCAGAACTTTTTCGGCGCCACTGGAACAAGCAACTGGGGTTACTGGACGATCTACTTCCTCATGGTTGTCATCTTTACGTTCTTCTATACAACCGTGTTGTTCGACCAGCAGAATTATGGTGAGAACTTGAAGAAGGTTGGCGCCAATGTCCCTGGCGTTCTTACCGGCGCCCCGACCCAGAAATATCTGAGCACAGTTCAAAGCCGCATTACATTGGTTGGAGCTGTGTTCCTTGGTGTGGTCGCCATTATGCCTTTCTTACTTGGCTTATTATTGAGCGCTTTCAATATCTCTGCCGCCAGTAACACCGGCATTTTCCTCATTACTTCTTCAGGTTTACTCATTGTGGTCGGTGTCGTCCGTGACACCTTCCAGAACATTGATGCAGAACTTAAATTGCACGGCTATCAGGACTCGCTTCTCGTCCGCTAAAGGAGCCTTATGGCAACCTACATCGTCTTGCTCGGACCTCCCGGTGTTGGTAAGGGTACGCAAGCTCGTCTTCTTTCTGAGACGCAAAAACTGGCTCATGTTTCCTCTGGAGATCTTTTTCGGGAAAACTTGAAAAACCAGACGGACCTTGGCAAACTCGCCAAATCCTACATGGATAAGGGCGAACTTGTACCGGATGACGTAACCATAAGTATGATCCGAGACCGCATCTCTCGACCGGACTGTGAGGCAGGCGCCATTCTTGACGGCTTTCCGCGCACTCCAGCTCAAGCGGATGCACTAGAAATCATGCTCAAGGAATTCCACGGTGCTGTGAATGTTGTTCCATACATCACTGCAGCAGAGAACATCCTTATTGAACGTGCCAGTGGACGCTGGACCTGCCGGGCGCAAGGACATATCTATCATGAGAAGTTCAATCCGCCCAAGCAAGCCCGCGTTTGTGATGTGGACGGCTCTGAGGTTTACCAACGCGATGATGACAAGGTTGAAACAGTAACCAAGCGCATCCGTGTGTATTTCGACCAGACCATTCCTCTCGTCGAGTACTACCGCAAGGAAGGTAAACTCATCGAGATCGATGGGACCCAGGCAGTAGAAGACGTAACTAAGGTACTGCTGGCATCCTTGAAGAAAAAATAAAGTACGCATGATCAGGGCATCTGCCCTGTGTAAGACAAGGTTTACAACAATGTTTCATGAACGCCGGATCAATATCAAAACACCTGCTGAACTCAAGATCATGCGAGAAGCAGGACACATCAACGCAACCGTTCTGGCGAAAGTAAGAGAACTTTTACAACCAGGTGTGACAACAGCTGACCTCAACGCGGCTGCTGAGGAAGTGCTGAAGTCACACGGATGTGTATCGCCTTTCAAAGGCTATGGTCATCCGCCATTCCCAACATCCATCACCGTCAGCATCAACGACGAGATGGTTCATGGGATCCCTCATCCCAAGCGCAAGCTAAAGGATGGTGATATCGTTTCAATCGATTGTGGTACGGTGTATCAAGGCTATGTGGCAGACTCAGCTTTTTCGGCTGGGGTGGGGCAGGTCTCGAAAGAGGCTCAAACCCTGCTTGAAGTCACCGAGGCAGCGTTGCATGCGGGCATCTCACAGATGCGCAAAGGCAGACGCACAGGTGATGTCTCTGCGGCGATACAGAAATATGTAGAAGGCCATGGGCTGCATGTCACCCGGGAATACACCGGACACGGTGTCGGGAAGGATATGCACGAAGGCCCGCAAGTGCCAAACTACGGCGCGGCGGGAAGCGGTCTTGTCCTCAAACCGGGGATGACCATTGCCCTTGAACCCATGGTGTTAGTTGGGACGTATGAAACACGCGTCCTGCCGGATAAGTGGACGGTAGTTTCTGCAGACGGGTCGTTGACGGCGCACTTTGAACATACGGTCGCCGTTACCGAAGGAGAACCTCAAATCCTGACTGTCTTATGACCCTGTGGAAACCCGTGAAAATATGGACGAATTCAAGAACGACCAGTATAATCAGACCTTTGGCTGTGGTGAACACAGCATCATGCAAGGAGAATTATCATGAAAGTATCACCCTCCATTCGCAAGCGTTGTGCCAAGTGCCGTATCGTTCGGCGCAAGGGTATTGTTTTCATCATTTGCGAAAATCCTAAACACAAACAGAGACAAGGGTAGTTGAACCATGGCAAGAATTGAAGGTGTTGATCTTCCCCGCAATAAGCGGACAGAAGTGGGTCTGACCTACCTTTTTGGTATTGGCCCTACCCGCGCCAAGAAGATTTTGGCTGATACCAAAGTCAATCCCGACACGCGCATCAAGGACCTGACGGAAGCCGAAGTTTCCGCCATTCGCGAGTACATCTCCAAACACTACAAAGTGGAAGGTGATCTTCGCCGCGAAGTCCAGATGAACATCAAGCGTTTGATCGAAATCGGCTCGTACCGTGGTTTGCGCCATCGCCGCAACCTGCCCGTTCGCGGTCAACGCACCAAGACGAATTCACGCACCCGCAAAGGCACCAAGAAGACGGTTGCCGGTCGCGGTCGTCGCCGTGGCGCCAAGAAGTAATCCTGTCCGAAAGGTTAAGAAACTATGGCTCAGAGTGTACGTTCCACGCGCCGGGCAGCCGGTGCGAAGAAAGGCAAGCGCTCCCTGTCACGCGGACAGGTGCATATTTTCGCTTCCTTCAATAATACGATCGTTACCGTTACCGACACCGAAGGCAACACCATTTCCTGGGGTTCCGCTGGTTCTGCTGGTTTTAAAGGCTCCCGCAAAAGCACACCTTTTGCTGCCCGCCTCGCCGCTGAACAGGCGATCAAATCTGCTCAACAGCAGGGTTTGCAGGAAGTGGAGCTTTATGTCAAGGGTCCCGGACCCGGACGCGAGAATGCAATTCGCGCCGTCCAGGCGATGGGCTTGAAGGTGTTGTTGATCGCGGATATTACCCCGGTGCCGCATAATGGCTGCCGTCCGCCGAAACGTCGACGCGTGTAAGTGAGGTTGTTTATTTATGGCTAAATCATTAAGTCCGGTTTGTAAACTTTGCCGTCGTGAGGGCGAAAAGCTCTACCTCAAAGGCGAGCGCTGTTTTACTCCTAAATGCGCGTTTGAACGACGCAGTTTTGCACCTGGTCAGCATGGCAAGACCGCTGGTCGCGGTAACCCCGGTTCGACCGGTCGCGCCTCCGACTTTGCCCGCCAGTTGCGCGCCAAGCAGAAGGCTCGCCGTATCTACGGCGTGCTCGAACGCCAGTTCCGCCGCTATTACGATACGGCGATCACTCGCCGCGGCCTCACCGGTTTGAACTTGCTTCAAATCCTTGAGTCCCGCCTCGACAATGTGGTCTTCCGCCTCGGCTTTGCCTCCAGCCGCGCGCAGGCTCGCCTGCTCGTGACCCATGGTCACTTCACGGTGAACGGCCGCCGCACTGATGTTCCCTCGATGCTTCTCTCCGATGGGGACGTGATCGCAGTGCGTGAAGGCTCCGGCAAACTTTCCTACTTCAAAGAACTGAACGCCTACGCTGAAAAGCGCAATGCCCCTACATGGCTCAGCCGCGATCTGAAAGCGATGAGTGGTTCTGTGGCTCGCATGCCGGAACGCGCCGAAATTGACGGAAGTCTCGACGAACAGTTGATCGTCGAATACTACTCCCGACGCTAATCCTTCTTACGCTTCGGGTCCGGACTGCAAGTTGGTCCTCGACCCGGAGCATGATCAACAGGGAAAGGTGAACCGTGACGGGTCTCATTACGAACATGGTCATGCCCAAGATCGAGCGCGAAGCAGAAGCTCGAAACTACGGCAAATTTATTATCAGCCCGCTGGAAGGCGGCTACGGTGTAACGCTCGGAAACGCCCTGAGGCGTGTCCTACTTTCCTCCTTGGAAGGCACAGCGATCACATCGGTACGCTTTGCGGATGTGCTGCATGAATTTAGCGACGTCCCCGGCGTGCGCGAAGATGTCATTCAGGTGATGCTCCAGATCAAACAGGTTCGCATCAAAATGGATGGCGTAGACAGCGCCCGCATGCACCTGGAAGTACGCGGCGAGGGAACGGTCACCGCGGCGGACATTATTACCCCCGCCGAGATCGAGATCGTCAACCCTGATACGTATCTCTTCACCGTGGATAACCCCAAGACCAAGCTTGACGTCGAATTCGTCGTCGAACGCGGGCGCGGTTATTCTCCAGCCAACGACCGCTCCGGGCATACACCCATTGGCGAATTGCCAGTTGATGCGATCTTCAGCCCGGTCAAGCGTGTCAATTGGGAAGTTGCATCTGCCCGCGTTGGACAGAGCACGAATTACGACAAACTTATATTGGAAATCTGGACAGACGGCACTGTTTCACCCGAACGTGCTCTCAGCTCCTCAGCCCGCATCCTCATTGATCACCTCCGCTATATCGCTGGTGTGAACGAGGAAATGCTGACGGTGGCAATTGAGCGCGAAACTTCCGGTAGCCGCCTGAGCAGTGAACTGGCAGAAACGCCAGTGGAAGCCCTCGATCTCTCGGTACGCGTTTTCAACTCGTTGAAGCGCACCGGCATCACCACTGTGGGTGACGTACTCGAACTCCTTGAAAAAGGCGAGTCTGCAGTCATGTCCATTCGCAACTTCGGTGAAAAGAGCCTCGATGAGCTTCGCGATAAAATGCGCGAAAAAGGCTTTTTGAAAGACCAACCTTCGGAGAACTAAGAAATGCGACATTCAGTAGCAGGTTATCGATTGGGACGCACCAAGAGCTCACGTATCGCTCTGCGCCGCAACCTGATCAAACAATTCTTCACACACGAGCGCATCCAGACCACCAAGGCCAAGGCTGCCGCCATTCGCGGCGACGCTGAACGCCTCATCACGCTCGCCAAGAACAGCGCCGATGCCAGCGCGGACCAGAAGGTTCACGCCCGCCGCGTCGCCATCTCCAAACTGGGAGATAATCAGATCATCAAGCGCCTGTTCGATGAGATCGCTCCTCGCTTTGCTTCACGCAACGGTGGTTACACCCGCGTGACCAAACTCGGACCACGCCTCGGCGATGCCGCTGAGATGGTTGTCCTTGAACTTGTAGAAGAGTAAGAACAGTCATCAGTAAACAGTAATCGGTGAGTTTTTCACTGCTTACTGTCCACTGGTCACTGGTTAGTGTAAATGGCACGTTACCAAGTGATCCTAGCCTACGACGGCGCCCGGTTTACCGGCAGCCAGCGACAGGCGAATTCCCGGACGGTACAGGGCGAGCTCGAAAACGCCCTTCATCAGATCGGTTGGATGGGAACATCCGTCATCATGGCGGGCAGGACCGATACCGGCGTCCATGCAACGGGGCAGGTGGCAGCATTCGATTTCAACGAATGGTCGCACCCAGCGGACCGATTGTTGCATGCGCTCAATGCAAAACTCCCTGCTGATTTGGCTGTGAGAAAGATAAAGCCCGTTCATGCGGATTTCCATCCACGGTTTGATGCGCTCTCGCGAGCGTACCGCTACAGGTTATTCTGCGAACCCATCCGTGACCCATTGCGGGAAAGGTTTGCATGGCGCCTGTGGCCAAGACTCGATGGTGATGCTCTCAACCAGACGGCGGAAGTCTTCCTCGGCACACATGATTTTGCCTCCTTCGGTTCAGCGACCTCTGAAAAGGGGACGACGACCCGCACGGTGACAGAATCCGAGTGGAGACGAAAGCCCAATGGAGAGTGGCAGTTCGAGGTCCGGGCAGATGCGTTCCTATATCGAATGGTTCGCAGGCTGGTGTTCGTTCAGGCGGCTGTCGCGCAGGGAAGAGGTTTGGTAGAAGAAGTTCAGCTTGCGTTAAAAGGGCAGGCAAAACTTCCTGCTGGATTGGCTCCTGCACATGGTTTGAGCTTGATCGATGTCGAATATGGATCACTGAATAGAAAATAAAGAAACGGAGAGACGAAAGTGCAACAAAAGACGTACTATCCGAAGGCCGCTGAGATTCAGCGCGACTGGTTACTCGTTGACGCAGAGGGTAAGAACCTTGGGCGTCTTGCTGCGCGCATTGCGCACGTTTTGCTTGGAAAACACAAGCCAACCTTCACGCCTGGCGTGGAGATGGGCGACTTTGTTGTGGTGGTCAACGCACAGAATGTGACAGTGACCGGAACCAAGACCGAGTCCCGCCTTACTTCCAAGATCTACTACAGCCATTCGGGTTACCCCGGTGGGTTGAAAAGCATTTCCCTGCGCGACCAGCTCGCTCAATATCCCGATCGCGCACTGCGCGATGCGGTATGGGGCATGCTCCCGCACAACCGTATGGGACGCGCCGTGCTCAAGCGTTTGAAGATCTATGGCGGCGCTGAACATCCCCATGGCGCTCAAAAACTCAAGGCTTTGGAATAAAGAAGGAAAGAAAACATGGCTCAGTATTTCGAAGGTATCGGACGCCGCAAAGAGAGCACTGCCCGTGTTCGTGTGGCTAGCGGCAGCGGAAAATTCGTTGTGAATGAAAAGGACGCCGCTGCGTTCTTCACCCGCTTTGGCGACTTGCAGGACATCCTCCGCCCGTTTGGCGCGGTGGGTGAGGCAGCTGCCAAGTACGACGTGACCGTTCTGGTCAACGGCGGTGGTGTGGCTGGACAGGCAGATGCAGTTCGTCTCGGTGTCGCCCGCGCGCTCCAGGGCATGAACGTGGATTGGACTTCCGCCCTGCGTAAGAAGGGTTTGCTTACCCGTGATGCCCGCATCAAGGAACGCAAAAAGCCCGGTCTTAAGAAAGCCCGCAAGGCTCCGACCTACACCAAGCGTTAAAATTTTTTGGGGTGTAATACCCTGTGGGTAATCCGTAATACGTAATCCGTAATCACTTACGAGTTACGAATTACGGATTACGCGTTTAACGATAAAGGATAAAAACTCATGGACTTTTCACTCGTCACTTCTGTTTTTGAGATGCTGCGCCTCACTCCGCCCTCGAAACTGACCCTGCTCTCCGCTCAGAGTTTTACGTTGCGGCATTACCCACCGACCCCGCCTGATATTGACACGCTGATCCTCGGTATTGACTCGCCGGATTTGGCTCGTCAGGTTGCACTTGTGTTGCGAATTGTCTATGCGGATAGCCATACAGTGTCGGCTGTGGGAAAAGCAGGGGTGACCGAAACAAGCCTTGCCGGGTTCGGAGGCGCGGATCTTGTGTATCCCGTGTCGCTTTTTGTTCCTTCATTGGGCGAAGGGACGTCCTTTGAAGCCTTTGCCGAGATCGTCTCCCATTTGCGTGCGCCAGATGGATGCCCATGGGATAAAGAGCAAACACATGCTACCTTGCGCAAGCATTTACTCGAAGAATCTTACGAGACCTTGTCTGCGCTTGATGCCAACGATGTTGATGGAATGCGGGAGGAATTCGGCGACCTATTGCTTCAGATCGTTTTGAATTCACAGATCGCATATGAGTCTGGCGAATTTACCATGACCCATGTGACAAAAAGTATCTACGATAAGATCGTCCGCAGGCATCCGCATGTTTTTGGCGATGTGAAACTGAATGGGGTGGATGATGTGCTCACAAATTGGGAGAAGTTGAAGGAAAAGGAAAGAGGCGGAAAAAAAGAGGACAAAGGCATCTTGGATGGAGTTCCTGCTGCGCTGCCTGCTTTGAATCAGGCGCAGGAGTATCAGGACCGGGCGGCACGCGTCGGCTTTGACTGGTCCGAGATCGACGATGTTCTGGAAAAAGTCCGTGAGGAGATCGAGGAGATCAAGGCGGCTGAAAACCTGGAGCAGGTAAAAGGGGAGTTGGGTGACCTGTTCTTTGTGCTTGTTAACTTGTCTCGATGGCGTGAGGTGGATGCTGAATCAGCCCTGCGTGAGGCGAATCTGAAATTCAAGCGCCGCTTTGGGTACGTGGAAAAAAGTGCCAAGGCACAAGGGCGTAATTTATCAGACATGACACTGGAAGAGATGGACGCATTTTGGGATGAAGCAAAAAAAATAGGATTGTGATGTACAATTGTTTGTGAGTTGTAAGCATTTTCACAAACAGAAGCATATAGAATCCAGTTATGGAAGCACAAAAACCTCAGTCAACTGCAAAGTGGGATATACCCGATCTGTGGGCAAGCAATGGGCGCTGCCCGGCTTGTGGCGCTAAACCGCTTAAGGTAATGCATTTGCCAGATCTACCAGATTATTTAACCTGCCCCAAATGTGAAGTTTCATTTGAAGTGGAAAATGGGGGCAGGGAAATTCGGATTAAGTATTTGCCAGACCGGTTTGAGTCCGCTGAAGAAGCCTTGCTGCGCCGTTGGGTTGATGCGGGGGCTATTCATGCAATCATTGAAAGTAAGTGCAAGGAACCAACAAGAAGTCAGGTTCTTGTTCCTCAACAAGAACCACCGTCTGCTCCCAAAGCGCCTTTGACAGATGAGGAGGTTTGGAGCCGGACACTGACCATGTACCGTATGGGCAACAAGCCTGGTGTGATCGAAATGATCCTACAGCAGGCAGGCGCTACACATGAGCAAGCTATTGCTGCTTGCACGCGTTTGAAGCAACAGGTAGAAGCGACCGCCCGTGTGCAAAGCCAAAAGGTGATGATGATTGCTGGCGTTTCGATGTTTCTTCTGGTCGGTGCCTTTGTTACCTGGTTTTTCTTGAGCGGGACATTTACTGAACTGACAAGCGGAGCCACCCCAGAAGCCATTGTTGAAGAGGATTCAAATACCACGATCGATTTTACAAACCTGATACCAGACGGGGTGCAACCTCAATTAGGTCTGCCAGATACGACTGTCAGCAAAAGCAATGTATCAGAAGCATCCTGCCCGAGGAATGCGGCAGGAGCTGCAAAGACCTTTGGCGGAAGTGCTGATCTTTGGGAAAAGACCACCCAATACCCAGCTTGGCAACTTGTTAGCGCTGTTACAACCTATACGATTCAGGTACCTCCCGGCATGGTTGCAGGGTATGTAGACAATGAATCTCTCCAACTCAAGTCGATCCATGGACCTGCAGTGATCAGAAACGTGAATTTTATTGTGATAAACTGCGAATAAAGATCAATTGACGTTCCCTTCTTTGGTTAAAAATTGTATAATGCCTCTCCATATCCTGCGTACAGGATATGGAGAGCGTTTTTATTATTAACAAGGAGAGAAAAGAATGCATATCAACTTTGCTATGTGGCGAAAAGCGTCCTGGCAGCTCATTAAGATGGACGACAAAAAAGAGTGGGATGGGTTGGATATCGTTTCAAAGTGGTTGATCGCCACTCGTTCGGCTGTTACATTAGTTACAGTTTATTCTTCAGTCATTGCCGGGATTCTTGCTGCACGTGATGGGGCATTCGATTGGCTGACCTTTATTATTGTGACCCTTGGCTTGTTCATTGCGCACGGCACCAATAATATTCTCAATGATTATACCGATTACACTCGAGGTGTTGATCGTGATAATTACTTCCGTACCCAGTATGGCGTGCATCCCTGGTTCAAAAATTCTGGGATACGTCAACGTCCATTCGGTGGTTCATTGCCAGCGGATTTCTAGCCACTTTGGCGGGTGTGTATGCGCTTTATCATACTGGTTTCAACACTACCACTCTCGGCTTATTCATATTCGGCGCGATCGTTTTGCTGGCTTATACATACCCATTTAAATACTGGGGGATCGGCGAATTTTTGATCTTTCTCATTTGGGGTCCGATCTTGATCAGTGGTGTGTATTTTGTACTTACTGGCAACTGGGACTGGAATGTAGTCCTTGCCGGGGTCCCGTTCGGCTTAAGCGTTGGCACCATCAACGTTGCCAAACATATTGATAAGCACGACCCCGATAAAGCCAAGGGTGTCGGCACATTTCCGGTCCGTGTAGGGGAGGCGAATGCCCGCCGAGTTAATCAGGTGGCAGTGGTGTTGATCTACCTCGTCACCCTTTACCTTGTGTTGGATGGTTATTTCACACCGGTCATGTTATTGATCTTCCTTGCCTATAAGGAAGCCCTTATGCTGATCGGAGTAATGAACAAACCTAAGCCCACAGAAGCGCCTGAGGGGTGGCCCGCCTGGCCTGTTTGGTTCTCCGGTTTTGCGTTCCAGCATAATCGTAAGTTTGGTGGTTATCTCATTCTGGGTCTTGTTCTTGAGCTTTTGATCGCCAAGTTCCTGCCTGGTTTTTGGACCGGTTTGTTCTAAATTGCAATTGCGTGCATAAAAAAGAGGCTTCCATTTGGAAGCCTCTTTTATTTTATATATTTTGCACCACTAGATCTTCGATCTCCATCCATTCCTCGTTCCCTTCCAGCACTCCAAAGGCAACTTTACCCTTTGGGTCGAAAGCTGCGTATTGATTATCGATCCAGATAACCAAGCCCAGGGGTGGATGCGGACTTATGGGAGACTCGAACACTGGGGCTTCATCTACGTACCAAACCACCCGGTTCGAACTCCACTCCAGCTTGTAGACATGCCATTGAGTGACATCCACCTCGAGAACGGACGAGTCCTCGAGGACGACCTTGCTTAGCATATGGCGGGTGGTCTTTGGTGAAAAAGGCAGTACCAACCCGGCAGGAATCAATGATGGATGAAACTTTGGCGAGCAAAAACTTTGTGCGAGGAAACCCTGTGCGGGTTTGTCGCTAAATGACAAATAATTTTCCTGTGAAGCTCCAAAGAACCAGGCTGCGTTTGGCAGAATCGGTAGACGAAAACGGTTTGCCCCAAAGCCAAGTGACATGCCAAAGGGGTCATTCCACACACCAAACCCCCAAGTTCCAGGGATGGCGAGGCTCGAGACCCGTGCACGCAGGCTCAAAGTCAGTGAGTGATGCGGAAACTTTTTACGGGGCAGACCAAAGTAATCGTCGATCTGTGCAAAACGATAGGCAGATGAATCTCCGGCGGGAATCTTCATCAAATACCCTTTTTCTGTTTTCTCAATGCTTGCATTCGGGGTGGTTCTTGCTTTCATAATTCATCCTTCTGGGCTCATCATTTTTTGTTTACCAGCCAAATTCCAAAGATAATAATTGCGCCGCCAATGAGCGTGATGGCTGTGATCTTCTCGTTGATCATGAAGGAGGCAAGGACAGTAGTAACAAGCGGCTCGACATTGAAGAACGCCCCAAGTTGGGAGGCGGGAATTTCCTGCAAGGCATCATAAAATGCAATGTATGCCAACCCTGAACCGAATATGCCAAGGATGAGAATCGCGCCCCAGCCAGAGGAACTCAAATTGGCAACTTCGCTGATGCCCGGACCAAAACCGAAGATCCAAATGTTGACAAAGATCCAGCCCAATAGCATTACGAAAAACATCATCCGTGCGGCGGGGTGACGCGCCAGTTCCCGGCGCGATAGGATGGTATACACCGCCCAGTTTACCGAACTGATGAGGACAAGCAGATCGCCGAAGGTTCCTTCTTCGCCGGTGAATAAGGCGGAGATATTCCCTTTACTGACGATGAGCAAAACCCCGAACGCAGCCAGCACGATGCCGAGAATCTGAAGTCCATTTAGTTTTTCTTTGAGTGCGATTCCGCCGAGAATGGCAATGAAGACTGGTGTGGTTGCTACGATCCAGGCGGTGGTGGTGGCTTTTGCAGTTTGCAGACCCGTGGCTTGTAGAATCTGATGGAATGTTACCCCAAGGAAGCCGAGCATGGCAAAGTACAACCACTCGCTTTTATCAGGAATGGCAAACTGCTTTCTGATGGTGACTACAATGCCAAGGATTACCGTCCCCATGCCGAAGCGGATCCACACAATGGTGGCCGGTGAGGCTTCACGTAGAGCGATCTTGGTGGCAATAAAGGTGCCGCCCCAAATAAGGACGGCGAACAAGGCTTCGAAATAGGGGAGTACTTTGGATTTGGACATGGCAGCGATTATAACAATTTGCATACTACATTCGGGTTGGTGTGCCCATCTTGATGTGGTTACCCTGCCCGTTTTTCGCCAGGGTACTTGTGCCCATCGGGTATAATAGCCTCTTCGGAGGCACTAGTTACATGGAAATAACCTGGTATGGACATTCTTGTTTTAGGCTGACAGAACGCAACTATGCGACCGTCGTCACCGACCCGTTCGATCACAAGGCAGTTGGGTACGACGCGCTCAAACTAAAGGCGGATATTGTCACCGTCAGTCACGACGCGCCCGGTCACAATAACATGGATGCGGTCAAAGGCTCGGAGCATATTATTGACGGTGCGGGCGAATTCGAAATTGGCGGCGTCTTTATTACAGCTGTGCAAACGGCTGGCGGCGGCAAAAAGACCAAAGACAAGTCTCGCAACACTTTATATGTGTTTGATTACGAAGGCATCACAGTTGCACATCTCGGCGACCTGTTGGAAGTTCCCACTCAAAGTGAAGTGGAAGCCCTGGGAACGGTCAACGTCTTGCTACTTCCGGTGGGAGGCGGGAACAGTCTCAATGCCGCCAAAGCCGCAGAAGTGGTCAGCACCATCGAGCCGAACATCGTCATCCCCATGCACTATTCCACGGATGCCGCCAAGATCAAACTTGAACCACTGAGCAAGTTCCTCAAAGAAATGGGGTTGGGCAAGATCGAATCCCTGCCTTCTTTGAAAGCCACACGCTCGTCCCTGCCGCAGGAGACGAAGGTGGTTGTGCTCGATTACCAACAAGGGTAGTATGGCTGTAAAAGTGATCATGACCTGGGATATCGCAGCAGAACGCGATCAGGAATATTTTGAGTTTGTGATCGGTGAATTCGTGCCCGGTGTGCAGCGGCTTGGTTTGCAGCCTGCCGAAGCATGGGCAACCCTTTACGGATCCTACCCGCAAATTCAGGTTGGCTTGCTCGCCACTGATGCGCACGAAGCCCGGCGTGTGCTTGCCTCTCCTGAATGGGGTATGCTGCAAGACCGCCTGTTCAACTACGTCAAGAACTATTCCTATAAGGTCGTGCCGGTTCGCACTGGTTTTCAATTCTAACGATATGCAAGCACAAATGAACGCAGGTGCCTTTGAACGCACCGGCGTTCATTTGTGACGAAACAATGAAACCTAAATCCCTCAACTTCCTGCCGTGGTTCTTCTTTGCCGCGGCATTTCAGTCTCTACTTGCCGTTATGGCTCTCCTTCGTGTTCCATCTGAAGGGCTCTCTCTTGCGCGCCTTGCATTGCTTGGCATCATGGGTGGGGTCTTCGTTTCTGGAATTGGATTGGGTATTTATTCCCGCCGAAACCCTTCTCGCTTCGAATGGTTGTATGCCACATCGGTCGTTTATTCTTCTGCGCTTCTCGGTTTGACCTTTAGCCTGCTCTTGTTCCTCTTGCGCTATCTCAACCCGGAGCGTTTCCTGCCATATTACGAGCGGATGAGCCCGTTGCTTTGGCTGTTCTTCTTCCTTGCCGCCGAAGCGACCATAGTTCTCCTTCTCCTCAAAAATGGATTTCATCCGCAGGCATTGACAGACCGTAAACCCATTTATCTCGCGGCAATTCTGCCTCTTTGCATTTTGTTGGCGGTATTTTTGTTCGTTGCCACCACCCAGATCGGTGTCAAGCCTGACACTGCCTATTGGGGCGAACCAGGGGTTGCCATACAAGGCTGGCATTTTTTGCTTGCCCTCTTAATTGGCCTTATCACTTTGTTATTGTCTTTTACAAATTACACGGCACGCCTAAGTCAATATGAAGACTTAATTCTTCCGGTTGTGATATACCTTGTTGCCGCTGTTCTCTGGCTAAGTGTTCCCCTTTATACACTTGAGAATAGCTTTTACGTCTCCATCACTCCTCCCACGAACCTGCCTCTGCCTTACTCCGATGCCGGGTTTTATGATTTCTCTGCCCAAAGCCTGCTGATCGGAACTGGTTATTTTGGCGGCATTCCGCCACGCCCGTTATACGTAGTTTTTCTGACCGTTCTGCACCTGCTCTTTGACCAGAACTATCCTGCCATTATTTACGCCCAATCGCTCGTGCTGGCGTTATTCCCGGTTGCTTTGTATTTCCTTGCAAAGAGACTGCATTCTTCCGCCGCTGGTGTGACAGTTGCCCTCTTTGCCATTTTTCGAGAATATACAGGACTGTGGATCGCCTCCAATACCCGTGTGGCGAATTCCAGGATTTTCACAACGGATTTCCCGACTGCGTTTAGTATCGTCTTGATCTGTCTGGTCGTGCTCTGGTGGCTGGAGCGCCGCGATCTCCGCTCGACCTTGATCGCAGGCGGCTCATTTGGTGTTTTCCTTTTGTTTCGCACCCAATCCATGCTGACTTTACCGGTGTTGTTCGTACTGGTATTGCTGGTAATGAACTTCAAATGGGGTGAGTGGCTCAAGGCTGGCATTGTTTTTGCCGCCTCGATGACGCTTGTGGTTTTGCCGTGGTTGACCCACAACTATACCGTTTCCGGGCAATTTTCATTTGACGACCCTAATCAAGTGGCAGTTATTTATAGCCAATATGCATTTACCGGCAATCTTGACTTGAGCCAATTCAACCCGGAAACTGACAGCGTGCGAGAACGCATTATTTCCTTCACACTTGAAAACCCTGCGTATGTGACGAACTTTATCGCTTCGCATTTTCTCAATACTGAGATCGGCGGATTGCTTGCTTTGCCTCTCATCAAGCCATTTAATGGATTGCAGGAACCCGTCAATTTGTATTGGGTGACCTGGGATGGTAACCTGGAATGGTACAACGTCCTTCTGGTTCTGGTTTACCTGCTGGTCACTGCACTGGGATTTGGTGTGGCGTGGCGGCGTATGGGCTGGCTCTCCCTGATTCCGCTAGCCTTTAATGTGGGGTATGCCCTTTCCAATGGAATTGCCCGTTTCTCAAGTTGGCGTTACAACCTGCCGGTTGACTGGGTCTTTTATCTTTACTTTGGGGTAGGTGTCGTTGAGTTGTTTGGCGCGGTTAGCTTATTGTTTGGCGCAAAAAACAAGAACCCCATTTCTCAAATTGAAACTGTGGAAGCCAGTCCTCTTCAGTTTGCCGATTTCCGCGTGCATTATCTATTGCCTGTCCTGGCATTTGTATTTGTTGGGTCACTACCCTGGCTGGCAAAGGGACTGGCTGCGCCGCGTTATACAGCTTCTCAGGATGACCTGATCACAAAACTTGAAGCAGATGGATATGATGGAAACGAGATTCGCGTATTTCTGCAGCATCCCAAAGCAGTCCTTTCGGAAGGCAGAATCCTTTTCCCGCGCATGTACTGGAGAGGCGAAGGGCTTTCTTCTGCAAACCCTTGGCAAGCTTATGCTGTTCAGGATTTTCCGCGAATTGGTTTCGTATTGATAAACTCTGGTCATCAGGACCTGATCTTCCCAACCCGGGAATTACTGGATTTTCCCCAAGGTGCAGACAGCATAGTCCTCGCTTGTGCTGGCAACAATGACCTTCTGCATGTACGCGTGATCTCATTTGGTGAAGCGTCGTACCAAAGCGTCCTCTTGCAGAACCTTGTTCGGATTGAATGATCCTGCTAACTTTTTATTGGTGACCATGAACCGCCTCTCATCTCAGCTCCTGGCTTGGTACCACACCCAAAAGCGGATTCTCCCCTGGCGCGACCACCCCGACCCGTACGCCGTGTGGGTTTCGGAGATCATGCTTCAGCAAACGCGGGTGGATACGGTTATTCCCTATTTTGAAAAATGGATGCAGTTATTTCCAACCGTCAAAGCACTTGCTTCAGCACATGAGCAGGATGTTCTCAACGCTTGGGAAGGGCTGGGCTATTACAGCCGTGCAAGAAATTTGCACAAAGCTGCCAAGGTGGTTGCCGAGAAATTCAACGGAGAATTGCCGCGTGATCTGGAAGACCTGCGCAGCCTGCCGGGAATTGGACGCTACACCGTCGGGGCGATCGCTTCGATGGCGTTCGGCATGGATGAAGCCACGTTGGATGGGAATTTGCGGCGGGTATTTTCCCGCCTCTTTGATGTAGATGAATTTGCCGATTCGCCTCTAGGCGAAAAAATACTCTGGGATCTGGCTGCAAAGAATTTGCCCAAAGGGCAGGCTGGCGATTACAACCAGGCACTCATGGATCTGGGCGCGACCATTTGCTTGCCGAAGAATCCGCGTTGTTTGCTGTGTCCGCTGATGAGTTTGTGTAAATCCCGTGAGAACGGCACACAGGAATTGCGCCCGGTCTTGAAGCCGAAGAAAGCGGTGCCGTCTTATGTCCATGCGGCAGCGGTGATCGTGGAGCGTGGGCGCGTGCTGCTCAGTCAACGCCCGGCGGAGGGATTGCTGGGGGCATGTGGGAGTTCCCGAACGCGAGAATAGATGGCGACCCGGCTAAGGCGATGGTCAAAGCTTTGAAAGCTGCAACCCAGATTCAGGTTAAGAAAAAAGAGGCGTTGCAAGTTGTCGAACATGCGTATAGTCATTTTAAGGTGACAGTACATCCATTCAAATGCGAAAAGGTTTCAATCCCCAAAAATAAAAATTTGAAGTGGGTGAAGTTGAGCGAGTTGGAAGAGTACCCGATGGGCAAGGTAGATCGGCAGATCGCCCGCCAAATAAAATGACCGCCTTGCGACGGTCATTTTTGTTTATGATTTACTAAGTGTCACGAAGACCATCGGTCTGCGTTTGGTTTGCTGATGCAGGTAACTCTTTACCGCGTTGATGATGTCTTTTTCGTCGTCGAAGCCATCGTTGTGGACCATGCGCAGGATGAGTTTGCGGACCTCTGGAATGAGTGATGTGGCTTCTTCTGGTGAGACGAAGCCGCGGGTGATGACTTCGGGCTCGTGCAGCAAACGACCGGTTTTCTTGTCGATGCTGATGTCGATCAGCAGGATGCCGTTGCGGGCAAGTTGACTGCGTTCCTTCATCACATCGTGGTCGATGTCGCCGATGGATTCGCCGGTGACGAAGACGTAATCGCCGGGGATGCGTTCGCCGCGCATGAGCTTTTTGCCGACCAGTTCCACCACCTGACCGTTCTCGGTGACGATGATGTTTTCTTGTTCAATGCCGAGTTGTTGAGCCAGTTCGGCGTGCCGCATGAGCTGACGCAGTTCCCCGTGAATGGGCATGAAGTGCTTGGGGCGTACGAGGTTGATGAGCAGTTTTTGCTCTTCTTGTGCGGCGTGACCCGAAACGTGAATGGGAGCGATGCCGTCGTGAATGACTTTCGCGCCTCTTCTTAATAGACGGTTGATGGTCTTGCTGATGCTCTCTTCATTGCCGGGAATCGGGTGCGAGGAGAGGACGATGGTGTCGCCGTCTTTGAGGTCGAACTGACGGTTTGTGCCAGCCGATAGACGCCCAACGATGGATGAAGGCTCACCTTGCGAACCGGTACACATGATGACCACCTTGTGGTTCTGCATTTGCAGCGCCTGTTCGATGGACACGATGAGGTCATCGGGGATCTCAAGATATTTCATCTTGCGCGCGATCTTGACATTGTCTACCATACTCGGACCAGCCAATGCCATCTTGCGTCCGGTCTTGGCGGCGGCGTCAGCGACCTGTTGCACTCGCGAGATCAGCGAGGCGAAGGTGGCGATGATGATTCGTCCGTTGGCTTCACTAAAAACTTTATCGAATGCCGGACCAATGACAGACTCGGACGGAGTCCAGCCGGGGCGTTCGGCGTTGGTCGAGTCGGAGAGGAGCAAGTCCACGCCGCGGTTTGAGAATTCGGAGAGCTTGGCGAAATCGGTGGGCCAGCCGTCTACCGGGGTTTGGTCGAACTTGAAGTCGCTCATGTGAACGACGAGACCTGCCGGGGTGGTGATGCCGATGCCAACCCCATCTGGGATGGAGTGGTTGACGTGGAAGTATTCAAGCAGGAAGGGACCGACCTTGGTCGACTCGCCTGCCTGGATGGTCTTCATTTGGGCTTTGTGCTGTGCGCCGTTGCGGTGCAGTTTGGCTTCGATCAGCCCGCGGGTGAGCGGGGTCGCGTAGACGGGCACGGGGATATCTTCAATAAAGTGTTGGATCGCGCCGATATGGTCTTCATGCCCGTGGGTGATGAATAAGCCCAGGACGCGGTTTGCGCGCTTCTTTAAATATTCATAGTCTGGGATGATGTAATCCACGCCCAGCATGTCATTTTTGGGGAACATGATGCCAGCGTCTACCACGATGATGTCGTTGCCGTACTCGTACGCCATCATGTTTTTTCCCACTTCGCCCAGGCCCCCGAGCGGGATAATTCTTAATTTATTTTTTCTACTCATATAGTTTTTCTGTGTACCTCACAAATTTCAAATTTTTACTTGTACCCAAATTGGGTGTAAACCGCCTATGCGGTAAAAGTCAAGGAAAGTGTTATGGGGTTTTTTGCAAGTAGAACCTGCAGATCTAAACTTTGAAATGTCAAAAGTCTTTTCCCTCAAACAAACAAAAAGACCTTCGCTGACTTGCTCGCGAAGATCGGTGCCGGTAAAACACGATTGTTCTCAAACAAACTGCCGAATTTGGCAGGAAAAGTCAACTTAACTGATAAAGAGTATAGCAGGGCAGGGGAGATTTGTCAAAGAAGGTTTTAGCGAAGGTACTACGTACGGCGTTGCCGCTTTTGACGCTCAAGCATCAGGTTGAACTGCAATTCTTTATCGCGGATCATCTTTTTGATACGGCTGCGCTGGGCATCTTCATAAGTGCCAGTGAGCCGTTCCTTAAGAGCAGCGATTTCCTGCAATAGCTCCACTTCCGGTGAGACAATGCCCGCATTTTTTAATGCCGAATAAGCCATGCGCATATCTTCAGGCGTTTCGAAATATGCCGTCAAGTCGAGGGGCTGCCCCTTGCCTTTCAGGTTATCGAAATCGCCGCGCTCCTGCGCTTCCTTGATGATGGCTTCTACAATTTTTTCAAAACCCATAATTTGGCATTATATACCTAATTTCACAATAAAAATTGACAATCTTCCCCGTCTCCTGTAAACTTCTTAAATGGACATAGACTTCGATCTCTACCGGTACGAAGTACGCATTTCTTCCGACCCGCTCGTGCGGCTTTCCGCCATTGATGTTTCCCCGGCAAGCCCGCAGCGTACCATTGTCTTCATTCATGGTTTTGGCGGCAAGGCAGAACAGTGGCATTACCAAATGCAAAAATTCGCGATGGATAATCGCGTCATTGCATTGGATATGCGCGGGCATGGACTTTCCGATAAGCCTTCTACTGGCTACGACATGCCGCGCATCCAACTGGACCTCGAAACTGCTCTGACCCAGTTGAAAGTATCTCCGCCTTTTGTTTTAGTGGGACATTCCTTCGGCGGCGCGGTTGTGACCGACTATGCCCTCAACCACCCTGACCATATCGAAAAACTTATCATCATTGCCACTGCTGGAGAGTTCAAACTTAGTCCGCTCTTCAGACTGGGACTGAACCTGCCTGCTTCTGTGCTGCGACTCGTTGGTCCGCTTACACGGAGATGGCTGCACGCTCCGCCACATGCCCTGCGCGAGTACTATCACCGCAATATGGCGATCTGGCGTGGCTGGGAGAAATTCTCACAGCTCGTGGTGCCTACACTCGTTATTCGCGGGCATCGCGATATTGTCTTTGACCGCCCGCTGTTCGAAAAGGTAGCAGGCTCCATTCCCGGCGCAGAGGATATTGATATTGGCGTATCCGGTCACATGGTCATGCTCGAGAGGCGCGAGACGGTGGACCGTGCCATTGCGAATTTCCTAAAAGGCGAATCCAAAAAGACCTGGCGTGACAAAGCCTTTGTCATCCAAAAGGCCCAGCGCGACGACCTGAAGCGCGAACGTACCTGGCTCAATCATTATGAAGAAGGCGTGCCGTATACTGTGGATGTGCCGCGCATTCCTGCGCATCATCTCCTGCGTTCGGCGGTGCGGCGCTTCCCGGATAGACCGGCGATCTTCTTTGAAGGTTCAAAGATGACCTATCGTGCCTTGAATCATGAGGTGAACCGGTTTGCCAATGCGCTTCTGGCGCAGGGAATTGGCAAGGGTGCGCGCGTGGTTTTACTTTTACCGAACATTCCACAAATGGTGATCGGGTTCTATGGCACTTTGAAAGCGGGCGGTGCAGCGGTGTTGATCCCGCCGATGACCGAGCCGGAGGAATTGATCCGTCAGATCAAAGAGGCAGATGCCAGCGTACTGGTGACCATGTCTACGTGGGCAGGGTTGGCGAAGCAAATTCAAGATGGGGCAGGGGTGCCGCATGTAGTTCTAACCGACCCTGGGCAATATCTGTCCCTGCCGAAATATCTGATCTCACGCTGGCGTAACCGTGGTTTGGACTTCCGTAATGCTTTGCATTGGAATCGCTGGCTTTCCCAACAGGATACAAAATCTCCGGGGGTGGATGTTCACTCGGATGATATGGCGGCTATCATTTACACAGGCGGCACCACGGGGCTTTCCAAAGGGGTTATGCTTTCGCACCGCAATCTGGTTGCCAACACATTGCAGACGCGCCATTGGCTGCCGAGCGCCCATGAAGGCAAGGAACGTTTCTTGTGCGTTGTGCCTTTCTTCCATAGCTATGGAATGACCGCTGCCTTGAATGTGCCTGTTTCACTTGGGGCGGCATTGATCCTCAAACCACAGTTTAAGACATTGGACGTTTTGAAATCCATCAAGAAGCATAAACCGACGATCTTTCCTGGATCGCCAAGCATGTATGTTGCCATTAACAACTTCCCTGGTGTGCGCAAGTATGGCATTCGAACGATAAAAGCCTGCATCAGCGGGTCTGCGCCTTTGCCAGTGGAAGTGCAGGAAGCGTTTGAAAAACTCACCAAGGGTAAGTTGGTGGAAGGCTATGGTCTGACCGAGGCGTCACCGATCACCCATGCCAACCCCTTGGGCAAGAACCGCCGCCTTGGAACAATTGGAGTCCCGTTGCCATCCACCGAAGCTGTGATCGTGGATCTGATGACCGGGCGCAAAGAAATGGAACATGGGCAGATCGGCGAGCTTGCCATTCGCGGTCCGCAGGTAATGTTGGGGTATTGGAAGAACGATGCCGCAACAAAAGAAGTTATCACCGAAGATGGCTGGCTGCTTACCGGGGATGTTGCCCAAATGGACGAAGACGGTTTCTGTCGAATCATTTCCCGCAAAGCCGACATGTGGTATCCAGAAAAAGGCGGCAAGGAACCTGCCTTCCCGCGCGATGTGGAAGAGGTCATTTACGAGATCCCACAGGTGAAAGAAGTGGCGGTTGTGGCTGTGGCGGGCAGTCCCTTTGCCTTTGTGATCGCAGGCAGGGAAAAACCCAGTGCCGAATCTGTGATCGGGTATTGCAAACGCCGCCTGCCGCCGCACCTTGTGCCGCGTTTTGTGATCTTTATGGACGAATTCCCGCGCACGTTCATTGGCAAGGTGTTGAGGCGCGAGCTGGCAAAACGTTACGGCAAGCAGATCGCCAGCGAGTAAAGAACCTGTCCTTACAAAATTATTGTTTCAGATTTCACCTGCCATTAATTTGAATACAATATGATTACTTTAAGGCGCCGCGCTCCATACATGCGGCGTCTTTGTGAGATAAGAATGGAAGTTAGAACAAAGAATAAGATCGAATATCGCAGCATCACGCTTCCAAACGGACGCAGAGTGAATTATGTACACCAGGGCGTGGGACTGCCGGTCGTGATGGTTCATGGACTGGCTGCTTCCCTGCATGACTGGGACGACCTGATGCCTGAAGTGGCGGCAGCTGGCTATGCCGGGTATGCGTTGGATCTGCTCGGACATGGCGAGAGTGAGAAGCCCGAGCGCGCGCATGAGTATTCCGTTGAAAATGCGTATGCTGATTTCGCGGCTTGGATCGATTCTCTGCATATCAAAGCACCGATGGTGTTGGTGGGGCATTCCCTGGGTGGCGGACTTTCGATGTTGTATGCGCGTCGTAACCCAGACCGGGTGAAAGCACTGGTGATCGTCAACCCGTTCTATTCGATGGGGCAGTTGCCGCCCATTTTGCAAAAGATGTTCCGCCATCAATTGATCAATACCACACTGATCGAGCGCACACCTTACCGGCTCTTTCGCCTGTTCGTAGATGTGACCAGCTTCAGTGGATATATTGGTAATCGTGAGACGCACGTATTGCCCGAGCATATCCGTTACCAGACGGCGTTGGATTACAAACGCGCCTCTTCCGGTATTTACAACATTCCGCGCACGCTTCATCATCTGGACATGGACCCTTCACGCATTACCCAACCGACTTTGCTGTTGTGGGGCGGGCGCGACCAAACGCTTGCGCCTGCTTCTTTTCCGAAACTGGCGGGTATGCTGCCCAACCTGGTGAAGACCCATCATTTTCCGATCTGTGGACATGTGCCGCATCAATGTCACCCGGCAGATTTCAACCCGCATGTGATGGAGTTCTTGAGCAAGATCTGACGATGGACGGTAGACCATGGATGGAATAATCCCGAAGGGATGACAGGATTATAGAAATTTTGAGGATAGAATTTCAAACCCCGAAGGGTGTTATAGATCGTTTTAGATTATGACACCCCTTCGGGGTCATTGTTTAAGAAAAGTTTTCAGCATTGTTATTGGTTTAGAGAGTATAGAAACAACTCAACATTATGGATGAAGCGGGGCTTTTATCCATGGTCAATGGTCTGTTGTCTATCGTCTAATGGGGAATCGAGTCAATATTTTAAGATTGCAAAAACCAAAGTGCCACTTGTCAATCATCCGGCTAGGTGCTAAAATGCCGAACACATTAGGCATATATACGGGGATGCAGAGCTTTTACGCCCATATATGGCTAGGTCATCTGTTCTAATAATGGAGCCTATTTCGGATGCGTTGTCCGTATTGTAAACATCATGACTCGAAGGTGCTGGACACCTCTCACGACAGCCACGGTGGGATTCGCCGTCGGCGGGAGTGTCTGAAATGCCGCCAGCGCTTCAGTAGTTACGAGCGCCCGATCCTTGCCACCCCGCTCATCATCAAGCAGGACGGCAACCGCGAGGAATTTGACCGTGAAAAGATGGCGCGGGGCATCCGTATTTCTTGTGCGAAGCGACCTGTTTCGGCTGCAGATATTGAGCGCATGATCGGGCAGGTGGAAGTGAAATTACAAAAACTGGGTAAAGCTGAGATCTCTTCACGTGTGGTGGGAGACTTGGTGATGGAAACCCTGAAGGAAGTGGACCAGATCGCATACGTCCGCTATGCGATCGTGTACCTGGGATTGGACGACCTCCAGTCTATTCGTACAGAGATCGACCAGCTTTTAGAAGATTAATTAGGCAAAGACCCTCAAGGGGGGAGTGTCTTTGTCTTTTTGTATCTGTGATTACTGTCATGCTGAGCGATAGCGAAGCATCTCTACCTAGACCAGCAAGATTTCTTGCGGGAGTAGAGATCCTCACCAGCACTGCATCCGCAGCGCGGTGCATGTGTCGGTTGCGAAGAGCACGCTCCCTCAGGATGACATAAATAGTGAATCACGCGGTGCAAGACCCGCGATAATGAATAAACTTTACAGGAGTATCCAATATGGTAACAAAATCTGCTGAAACAAAAATAGTCAAGAACGGTTTGCTGCCCACGCCGCCCATGAAAAAGGGATTGCCCGGTGCAACCCTGACGGATAACGCCCGCCAGGTGTTGATGAAGCGCTATGTGCGCCGCGGCGACGATGGCAAGCCTGCCGAGAACGTGGAAGAGATGTTCTGGCGTGTGGCGCATCATGTTGCCAAGGTCGAAGAACAATGGGGCGCGGATGTGCAAGCCCGCACCGTTGAGTATTACCACCTGCTTTCGAGCAAGAAATTCTTTCCGAACTCCCCAACTTTTACCGGTGCTGGCACGCCGTTGGGGCAGCTCGCTGCGTGTTTCGTCCTGCCCATTACCGACGATATGGGACGGCACAGCGCGGGTATTTTTCAAACTTTGCGTGACGCTGCCCTGATCCAGCAGACAGGCGGCGGCAATGGATTCTCCTTCTCACGTTTGCGCCCGCATGGCACCATGGTCTTGACCTCTGCCGGGCAGGCGACCGGTCCGGTTGGCTTTTTGCGCGTGTATGACCACGCCTTTGGCGAGATCGCTCAGGGCGGAACCCGCCGCGGTGCGAACATGGCGGTGCTGCGTGTGGATCACCCGGATGTGGAAGAGTTTATTACCTGTAAGATCAACGAGAACTCAATTACCAACTTCAATATTTCTGTAGGCATTACCGATGCCTTCATGCAGGCTGTAAAGGAAGACAAGGAATGGGAACTGCGCTTCCCTGATATCGTTGAAATGAAGCAGAAAGGCTTCAATGGCACGCTCGAGCAAGCCGAAGCCGCGGGCATTAAGATCAACGTGTACAAGAAGGTCAATGCGCGCGAGTTGTTCAATAAGATCGTCAAACAGGCGCATCACAATGGCGAGCCGGGTGTGTTGTTCCTCGATGCGGCGAACCGACATAACCCTGTGCCGCATTTGTATCCGCTTGAAGCGACGAACCCGTGTTTTATTGGCTCGACTCGTGTGGCTACCGACCTGGGCTTGCTCACCATTCAAGAACTTGCCGAGTCTGGCGCAAATTTTATGGTGGCTACTGATTTGCGTGCGCCGCTGGGTGGGCATGGCAACGCTGGGGAGGATTTGGGCGTTGCCTATCGCGTTTCTTCACCTGCCTGGATGACAAGAGAAAATTCTCGTGTCTTGAGGATGACTACCAAACACGGCTATTCAGTTACTGCTACACCTGATCATAAATTCCTGACAGCAGATCGTGGGTATGTGGAATTGGGTGATCTCAAAGAAGGCGATGAGTTGTTCTTGCAATCTGGTGAAGGAGTTTGGAGCCGAGATTACGAACTTCCCAATGTGGAAGTGATGCGTCAAAAAATGTCGGTCATGGCACACGGCGGCGACCATGCTTCCGGTCATACAACCACACGTTCAGATTTTACAGAGCAGTACTCCAAATTACCAAACCAATGGTCTCATGAGTTGGGTGTTGTTCTCGGCACATTGGTAGGGGATGGATGGCTTAGCCCAACGAGCAATTCTCCGGTGGGTATGGTCTTCAACTACGAAAGCGATGAATTGCTAAATGTTGTTCATGAAACCATGCAGGCGTATTTTGGAGCAGGGCATTTGCATGAACACGGCTCTGTGCGCCAGTTGACCTATGGCAGGCTGCCTTATATGTTCTTCGAGTCGCTGGGTGTTTTACATGCACGTGCTCATGAAAAACGTGTGCCTGCTTCCATTTGGAGCGCTCCCCGTGAAGTGGTGATCGGCTTCCTGCAGGGTTTATTCACTGCAGATGGGACAGTAAATGTTTCTTCCTTCAAGAAATCCTGTTCGATCCGTCTGGCTAGCGCGTCTCTTGAATTGTTGCAGGACGTCCAAATGCTGCTTCAGAACTTCGGTATTGTCAGCCGAATTCACAAGCGCCGTTCAGATGGTTTCCGTGCTTTGCCTGATGGAAAAGGTGGATCGAAGGAATACTTTACCCATGCAGATTACGAATTGCTGCTGGATAAGGTGAACCGTGATGCGTTTACTGAAATGATTGGATTCCTCGATGCTTCCAAACAAAGCAAGGTTGAAGAATTCATCAGCGGAAAATCTCGTAATTCAAATTCAGAGAACTTCCAAACCACCATTGCTTCAATCGAAGATGCGGGCTTCGCCAATGTGTATGACCTGACTGAAATGCAGACACATAGCGTGATCGCCAATGGTGTTGTGGCACACCAATGTGGTGAGCAATGGCTTGGACCGTATGAGAACTGCTGTTTGGGTTCGGTGAACCTCAACGAGCATTGTGGACTCGATGGCAGCGTGGATTGGGAAACCCTGCGCAAATCGGTTGTGACTGCTACGCGTTTCCTCGATGATGTGGTGGAAGCCAATGCATATGTGCCTGCAGTGCCGCAATTGAAAGAAGCCGCACATCGCGCCCGCCGTATCGGGCTTGGCATTATGGGGCTTGCCGACCTGATGTACCATGTGGGCGTGCGTTACGGCTCGAAGGAGGGTCAGGAATTCGGTGCGCAGGTAATGGAGTTCGTGCGCTATCACTCCATGGTGACGAGCATTGAGCTTGCCCAGGAGCGTGGACCGTTCCCTGCCATTCAGGGCTCCATTTACGATATGGATGATATGAAATGGGAAGCGCCCAAATCACTGGTCAGCTACGAGCATAACTGGGGCAGACCCGAGGTTAAGTGGGATGCGGTGGTCAAGAACATCAAAGAGCATGGCATTCGCAATGCCGCGCAGACCACTGTTGCGCCGACCGGCACCATCGCCACTGTGGCTGGCTGCGAAGGCTATGGCTGCGAACCCGTCTTCGCGTTGGCATATATCCGCCACGTGAACGATAACGGCAAGGACTTGAAATTAACGTACGCCAGCCCGCGCTTCGATGAAGCGCTTAAGAAACTTGGTTTGGGTGAAGAGAAGCGTCAGGAGATCGTGGAGCAAGTGATGAGCCAGGGAACCTGCCAGCATATCCCCGAACTGCCTCAGCGCATCCGCGATACCTTTGTGGTCTCGGGTGATGTGACCGCCGAGGAGCATGTACGCATGCAAGGCGCGCTGCAAGCCTTTGTGGACAATTCACTTTCGAAGACCGTCAACTTTTCTGAAGGCGCCACCGAAGGTGACGTGGCGATCGCGTATCAGCTTGCCTGGGAACTTGGCTGCAAGGGCATCACCGTCTATGTGACCGGCTCACGCGACAAGGTGGTGTTGGAGACGAAAGCCACTGCCGAAAAGAAGGAAGCACCGGCTCTTGCTGCACCTGCGCCTGTTGCCGCCGCCCAAGCCTCTGCCGCGCCGACCATTTGGCACGGCACCAAGAAGCCGCGCCCCAAGGCGTTGACTGGACGCACGCACAGCATTGACACTCCCGTAGGCAAGGCGTTCATTACCATCAACGAAAATGGCGGCGACCAGCCCTTTGAGGCGTTCATTAACACTGCCAAGGCGGGCTCTGAAATTGCCGCTGTCTCTGAGGCGATCGGACGTTTGATCTCGTACATTCTGCGCATGGCGTCGCCCATCGCCCCCGTGGACAGACTGCGCGAAGTCGTGGTTCAGCTGATCGGCATCGGCGGCGGACGTTCATTGGGCTTTGGTATTAACCGTGTGCGCTCCCTGCCCGACGGCATTGGTCAGGTGCTTGAAGGCTACCTGAACGCCAAAGAAGGGATTGCTGTTGAGGAAGTCAAATCGAACGGCGGAAGCCACGCGCCTGCTGAAAGCACTCCTAAAATGAAGATCGGTGACATTTGCCCCGAATGCGGTGAAGCTGCCGTCATCAATGAAGAAGGCTGCCGCAAGTGCTATGCCTGCGGCTATAGTGAGTGTTAGCCCCCTCCGCCTAACGGTACCTCCCCCAAATACGACAGAAGTACCGTCGTATTTGGGGAGGCTGGGTGGGGGTCCGCCCCTATGTTATAGAGGAAATCCATGCAAAGTGATGCCAAGACCGTGACCGAGTATCTGCTTGAAGTGCCGCAAGAACGCCTTGCCGTCCTCAAGAAACTTCGCGCCTTGTGCCGCAAGCATCTCAAAGGCTTCAAAGAAACCATGGAGTACGGCATGCCCAATTACCGCAGGGACAACGTTGCGGAAGTGGGCTTTGCCAGCCAAAAGAATTTCATCGCCCTCTACATCCTGCGCACGGACGTGATGAACGCCCACGCCGACCAACTGAAAGGGACGGGCATCTCGCACGGCAAGGGCTGCATCCGCTACTCGAAGCCCGAGCGCGTAGACTTTGCCGTGGTGGAAAGTATGTTGAAGGCGACCGCGAGGTCGAAGGGGCAGGTGTGTTAGAGAAAGTGTGTAAGTGAAAAAAGAGAAAGACCTCCTTACTAAAACAGGAGGTTTTTTTGTTATTCATCTGCTGGTTTTAGAACGTCCCAAATTACGGTGAGGACCCGTTCTATATTGTTCATTACATCGTTATTCCAAAACCTCAAAACTTTATAGCCTTTTGAGTTCAAGAAGGCGGTGCATTCTTTGTCGTATTCATCCTTTTCCAAATGTTGCGACCGTAGGAAGTACCATCCAGTTCAATGATCAGCTTCTGGCTTGGAGCGCAGAAATCGACGATATAGTTGCTGATGGCGTGCTGCTTTCTAAAATGGACATCGCCCATCCCGAAAAACATCGGGACAAGTTGCGATGCCCGCGCAGATGTACCCAAAGTTTTTCTTCGGCGGGTGTTAGATTCTTGCGCAACTCTTTGGCATTCTTGCGGATCTTGGATGTGGATGTGTAGGACATTTTGCCCCTCCGTCCTTCGGACACCTCCCCCAATTGGAGAGCACAATTGGGGGAGGACATAATTCTAAGTTGGAACATAACTTTGAGTTTTCTAAAAATCATAAAGTTCTGTCCTCCCCTGTCCATGCTCTTTGGACGGGGGACGCGTGCCCTTTAGGGTAGGTGCCCCGCTAGGGGCGGAGGGGGCTAGATTGCCATTTAGGTTGGCGAATGATTCTTATAGTACTCAAGAATAAAATCACTTTTTGCGATTATACCCGCAGACCTGTCACCTCTTTTTATCTAATTGACAACCCCGCCCGCAGAGCGATAGAATCCCCGCCTTATGAGTCAAGCTTTCAACCCGCCCTTCTATCTACGCAACGCTTTCGTCCAAACCATGCTTGCCAGCAATAAACTCGGCACCAAGCGTAACAACCCCATGCTCAACGCCGCGCGCGAAGTGCTGCTCAACCCCATTCCCAACGTCACCTTGCAAGGCTTCTACTCCCCACACGCGCAGGCAAAAGGCGTGGTCATGCTCTTGCACGGCTGGGAGGGCAGTGTCAACTCCGCGTATGTCTTGCGCACCGGCAAATTCCTCTACGAACACGGCTACTCCGTCTTTCGACTCAACTACCGCGACCACGGCGACACGCATCACCTCAACACCGGTCTGTTCTACGCCATCTTATTGGATGAAGTCTTCGCCTCCGTCCAAGCCGTGGCAGGGTACGAAACCAGTAAGCCTTTCCACCTCCTCGGCTTTTCGATGGGCGGCAACTTCGCCTTGCGGGTCGCACGCAAATGCGCGGTACACCCCATTCCCAACCTCAAGCACATCTTCAGCATCAGTCCCGTCCTCGACCCTGAAAAATCCACGTATGCCATCGATCAACATCCCATGCTGCAAAAGCACTTTCGTCGCGGCTGGTCTCGTTCCCTGCTCAAAAAGCAAAGTCTCTACCCGCATCTTTACGATTTCGATGAAGGCTTCAAATTAGAAACTATCACCGCCATGACCGAATGGATGCTTCAGCATTACAGCGAGTACCCGGTCATGCGTGACTATTTCCGCCAGTACACCCTCCTTGGTGATGCGCTCACAACTCTCAACGTCCCGACCACTCTCATCACCGCCCAAGACGACCCCATCATCCCCGTCGAAGATTTCTACGACCTCAAACTCAGTCCCACCACCGAACTCATCGTCCACCCTCACGGCGGGCACAACGGCTTTTTCGAAACTTTATCTGGCAGGGTCTGGTATCAGAAGAAGATTTTATCCACACTGATGATGTAAAAAAAAGTTACAGTCACGTGTGAGGTGACTGTAACTTAAATTACTTTGATCTATAAAATTAATTCTTACAACTTGCCGAATGCCACACCTTTGTAATTCCAACCGCTGGCAGCTACTGCTTCTTGAATGGGTTTCTTGATCTCATTCGTGCTGAAGCGATAGTTATAGACCACGCCCGGCTTCAACTCCTCAGTAAAGGCATATGCTGCGCCGAACTCCACGGAAGTCATCTGCCCCTGGAACTTCGAGACCGAGATCGAAAGGCGTGGCACACCAGAGTGCCATTCGACCTCATATTCCTCGTCTTTGGCACGCACTTCGTTCTTTTCCGCATCGAACTTCATAAAAATGCGGAAGACCTTGGTGATGTTCGCCTTCCCGAACAGTTGAAACCATTTTGCGTCCACGATCTTCCACTCGGCGATCAAATCCACGTTTTCGGCAGCACCATCAATGATCTGGTACGGAGCCGTCTCGCGGTTCAAGCCCAAGAGTCTTGCCCGCACTTCGTCTGTTGTAAGCACTGGCACATTCTTATTTGCTTTCTTGCCAAACCCAAAGAGTCCCATGATGTTTTCCTTTATAAAATGAATTTCAATGATTATAGCGGGGAAGGTTGTTGGTACATCCCGGCAGACATCCCCCATTTAGGCGATTGGGGAACCTGCCCACAGGGCTATAATTGTCCTATTCAACCAAACAGGAGGCAAAATGTTTTTTGGAAAAAAAGAGCCAGAAACTCCGCGAAACCCGATTCGCATTACGATTGTCACTGATGAATATCTCATCGAAGCCTGGGACGACCCGGAATTATCCATCTTTTACGCCGCATATGACTCTGAAGTGGATGACCCCACCGGCGGAGCTCTCATTCTCAAAGATGCATACGTCAAACCACTTGGGAAGATCAACACCCCGGCGCGCACGTTCACACAGTGGCGTTTACCTTCTTTTGTGAAGGTCATCGCCATCCTATCCGACGACCCTATTACTGAAGATATCATGGCAGAAGCCTGGGTGAATTATGTCACGCCTTTCAAATCCCTCTTGTACGCAGGGGCTTTCACAATTGAAGGCACTATCTTTTCAGAAGATGATAATCCGCCTGATTTTGCCTTGCGCACTTTTGTCCCTCTTGAAAACTCTATTATCACGTATCAATTCGATAAGGACTTCAAGCCCATTCAGGGGCGTTGGGGCGTGGTCAACTCGGTCTTGATGCATGGCTTTAGCATCGAAAAATAATACCTTTTTCAAAAAAGAATAGAGAATAAACAACATGGCAAAACTCATCCCTGCCGCAGAGCGCATCATCCGCGCCCGTAAATTGCTCCAGCAAGCCCGAGCCCTGCCCGTCCCGACGGAGGGACTCGGCAAGAACGATTTCTCCTACATTGCCGATATCCGCGACCTGATGCGGCAGGCAAAGGATATGGTCAAATTCATCCCGCAGACCGCGGGTGTTTCCCTTGAAATGAAAGAGGAAGTCAAGAGGATCTACACCGAGGTCGAACAGGCTGAGAAGGAAATCCTTTCTTAATCGCAACTCGGTGACGTTCTTCACTGGAGGCGTGAGGGAATTTGGATGTACAATGAAAGTGTAACCAGCCCTCGAAAGGAGCCAACCCCATGACCGACAAACTCGACGTACTTCTGGAACAAGTCCATGCCGAGCTCCAAAAAGTGGACAAAGTGGATGCCGACAGCCTCAAGCTTTTGCAAGATCTGGAGCAGGATGTGCAGTCCCTGCTGAAGAAAGCGGAAGTCGAAACCCCATCCATCCTTGAGCGAATGCAAGACGCGGTGGAACAGTTCGAGGTGGAACATCCAACGCTCACCACCTTACTTTCAGAGGTTTCCACCATCCTAAGTAACGCCGGAATTTGAAAGAAACCCATGCCTGCCATGAAAAAATCCCTTCATGGCAGGCTTTTTTATTCTGTGATGAGCGGAATTCTTCATCTGACCTCTACCTTTTCTTTACAGATCCTTTATATGCGGGTTGTAAACTAATGTTTGTAAGTTCGAAAGAGAAAAGGAGTTAGTCATGAAAAAGACAATTTTGATCGTAGCATTAGTTTTGGCAGCCGTGGCAGTCATGGGTATTGGAGCGGGTGTAGTGTTCGCCCAGGACGTAACGCCGCCTTATAATGGACAAGGTCCCATGCGCAATGGGGAAGGTCCCATGCATACCTTTATGGTGATCGAGTTCGCTAAAAAGCTTGAAATGAACGTGAATGACATAAATACCCGCCTCGCAGCTGGCGAGACCATGTATGATATCGCTCTCTCTGCTGGTGTAACCGCTGAGGAATTTCCTGCAGTTATGACGGAAGTCCGTTCGGCAGCTGTGAATGCAGCTGTGACGGCAAATGTCATCACGCAGGAGCAGGCAGACCGGATGTTGTCTCATGGAAGTGGTCAGGGCGGCATGGGTACAGGTGATTGCACCGGTGCCGGTCCGCAGGGACAGACGGGCAGCCATGGGATGATGAATGGTGGCGGCGGTATGATGGGTGGACGCTGGCAGAATCAGCAGACCAACCCGTAATCAATAGCAACAAAAAAGAGACGGCATTTGCCGTCTCTTTTTTGTTATTCTTTTCCTTCTTTCAAATATTTTTTCACATCGCCGCCTGACCAGATCCCGTCCATGACGATTTCGTAACCACCCATGTTCATTATCTCATCTTGCATTGCGGACATTTTTGCCAGCAACGAGCGGAAGATATACGGACCGAAACTCACGCGGTTGATGCCAAGTTCTTGAAGTTGCTTCAAGCTGGCGGTCTTCGCTGTGGCAAGCACATTGATGGGCGCAGAGAGCCGTTTGCGCAGGATAGTGAGTGTCTCTTTGTCGCCGCGCCCAACCGGGTAGACAGAATCAGCGCCTGCGGCTGTATAAGCATTGAGGCGGGTGATGACATCTTCGAGGCGCTCTTCATCTGAGGAGAAGCCCTCCGCGAAGAAACTATCGGCTCGGGCATTGATCACAAGGTGAACACCCTTTCGATCTGCTGCTTCACGGACGGCTTTGATGCGCTCCACTTGTTCAGGGATCGTGCGTAGGTGAGCGCTATCATCCCAGCTATCTTCAAAATTCAAGCCGACTGCACCCGTGTCAAGCAGGCGTGAAATATTTTCCTGTAAACCTTCGATCGAGTCTGAATATCCCGCCTCAAAATCTGCGGTGACGGGGATGTTCACACTGCGGACGATCCTTGTGATCATTTCCAGCATTGTTTCCAGCTTGATCTGCTCTCCATCACTGTACCCCAGGGATTCAGCGATGGCAGCACTGGCAGTGGCGACTGCACTGAATCCTTTTCTCTCCAACATCCGCGCACCGATTGGATTCCAGACATTGGGAAGGATGAGTAGTTTGCCGTTGTTGTGCAGAGATAAAAGTTCTTGTGCTTTAGCAGCTTGAGACATGGGCATTGTCCTATAAGTAGAATTATCCACAGAGAGCACGCAGTTCTTCTTTGTGACGCTGTGTTCTTCGTGGCGAGTTTATTTTTCGTTTTTCAACAACCGCGCAGAGTTGCCGAGAATTCCCAGATCTGGGATGGATTGTAATGCAGCAGCAAGCATGGGTGGGAGAAAACCAAATGCAGCCAGCAGTAAACCGATGATGTTATATGCGGCGGTGAAGCCAAGGTTGCCTTTCACCACCCGCATGGTCCGTTTGGCGGCGGTAATGACCTGCGGAATTAGCATCCAATCTTCGCGCAACAGGGTGATATGTGCCGCTTCAATGGCGATGTCGGAACCTGCTTTCATGGCAATGCCAATATCAGCCTGGGCAAGCGCGGGCGCGTCGTTGATACCATCGCCAGCCATAACCACGATATGTCCCAAAGACTGATATTCCTTGACGATGCGGATCTTATCTTCGGGAAGCAGGTTGGCGCGATAAGAAATGTTTAACGAATTCGCGAGAGAAGACGCCGTGTGTTCATTATCACCGGTCAATAATTCTATCTTTTTAATGCCTAGGCGTTTTACGTCCTGCAATGCCTCTGGCACTTCGCTTCGCAGTGTGTCTGAGGCGGCGATGAGCCCTGCGAGTGTGTTATTTAGTGAAACGAACAGAACTGTTTTGCCTTGTGCCTCAAGTTCTTTTGCTTGCGGCGGCATAGATGCATCCGTGAGTATCGGGCGACCAACGGCGACTCGTATTCCGTCAATTGTCGCACGCACTCCCATGCCGGTGATCGATTCGAAGTTGGTCACTTCACTTAATTTCACATCGCGTTCATTCGCAGCCCGGCGCAGGGCATCAGCAAAGAGATGCTCAGAGTAACGGTCAGCAGAGGCGGCGTAGGAAAGAAGCGTTCGTTCGTCCATGGCATTCAATACAATGATATCCGTCACGACCGGCTTGCCCAGTGTCAACGTCCCGGTCTTGTCGATCAATAAAATATCGGCGCGTGCGAGGATTTCGAGATACTTGCCGCCTTTGATGAGTACGCCGCGCTTTGCGTTGGAACCAATGGTGGCAAGCATGGCAATAGGTGTGGCAAGCGCAATAGTGCATGAACATGCAACAAGCAACACCGCTGCGGTGGCGAGCGGATCGTGTGTGAATAAAAACGTGAGTGCGGCGATGCCTGCCACAACCGGCAGGTAATATGCGCTGAATTTGTCGGCGAACTGCTGCACGTCGGCACGGTGCGCTTCGGCTTCTTCGACCATTTTGATGACACGCCCGAACATGGACTGTGCTCCCACGGCTTGGGTACGTACTTTGAGCGTACCCTGCTTTACTATGGTCGCGCCTCGTACCTGCGACCCGATGCCTGCTTCCACCGGCATTGACTCTCCTGTCACTGATGATTGGTCCACTGCTGCGTGACCGGCGATGACCTCTCCATCCACAGGGATCTTTTCGCCTGGGCGGATGATGACGATATCATTCAGTTGAACTTCTGAGACGGGGATTTCTTTCTCTTCATTATCTTTTTCAACGCGTGCGGTTTGCGGAGCCAGCGCTGTTAAATCTTTCACTGCGCGGCGCGCCCCTTCGGCAGTGAGACGTTCGGTGTAGCCGCCGATGTGCATAAAGAAGATGACGACCATCGCTGTGGTCCATTCACCGACAAGGAGCGCAGCGACTGCGCCAATGCTCATGAGGGTATGTGCAATGATCTGTCTATTGAACGCGGCGCGAATGACGTTTAGAAAGATCGGTGCGCCGCCAAGTAACACGAGCGTAACTCCAACAGGGAAGGGGACGAGTCTTGTCAGCCCTTCCAGCAGCCCCAGCCATTCACCGAGGACAACGACAATGATGACCGCACCAAAGGCAAGCCCGAATGCCGTGAACATGCGCCGAGAAAAGTCTGTGAGTGCGGCATTGGGTGTTTTTGCCTCTTCGTCCTTTGAAGCGATAGAATACCCGGCATTTTTTACAGCAGTACGAATTTCATCCATTTTTGTGACGGACGGGTTCAACTGTACGATGGCTTTTTCAGATGACAGAAAAACGTCCACTTTTTGCACGCCGCTTACGCCAGAAATGGCTTTTTGGACATGTTGAGTGCACTCTGTGCAATCCATGCCGGTGATCGGGATCTCGACGGTCTGTAGTTGGTCCATTTAAATTCCTAAACGTGCTGATGCTCGCGGATCTCGCAGTAGAGTAATCCTTTGTCGCAGTCTTCACACTCCATTTGTAAAGTGGCATGCTGGATGTTGTAGTGATGGGCAAGTAGTTCATTGATATTGTGTTGAATGGTTACACCTTCACCGATGGAAATATTATTAATAACCACATGGGCGGAAAGCATGCGTAAATTTTCGCTGATGCTCCAGACGTGCAGGTCGTGAACACCTAAAACACCGTTTACATTGCAAAGGTCTGTAACCATGCTATCCATGTTGATGTTTTCAGGAGTGCTTTCGAGCAGGATGTGGATAGTCTGCCGGAGGATGCCCCAGGCGTTATATAGAATGAACGCGCCGATGAGCACACTGACGAACGGGTCAAGCCAGTTCCAATTTGTGAAGGCGATGATGATGCCTGCAATGACCGCTCCAAGTGTGGATACGACATCTCCCATCAGGTGAAGGAATGCGCTGCGCATGTTTAGGTCGTGTTCGCTGCCTTCTTTGACCATCAACGCTGTGACAAGGTTGATGATAAATGCCACTGTACCCACTCCGATCAGAAGGGCTGAATCAACCTCGGGTGGGGTGATGAAGCGGTGGTAGGCTTCGAAGAAGATGCCGAATGCGATCAGGATCAAGGTCGTAGAGTTGACGAGGGCGACGAGAATTCCTACGCGATGATAGCCAAAAGTCTTACCGGCATGGGCGGGTTTCAAGGCAATGCGCAGCGCATACCAACTTAATCCCAGTGCGATGACATCGGTGAAGTTGTGCGCAGCATCTGTCAGTAGGGCGAGACTGTTGCCGAAGATACCGGCAGTTACTTCAATAATTACGAAAGCGGCGGTGAGGATTAATGAGAGGGTAAGTCGTTTGGTCGTTTGTGTGGTGAGATCACCAATATGGGAATGTGTATGAGAATGAGTATGCATGGTCATCCGTGTTGAACGTGATCGTAGCCCAGCGTGAACAAGCGTGAGACATGGTCGTCGTCGATGGAGTAGAAGACCTGCCTGCCCGATTTTCTAGCACGGACGAGGTGCATCTGGCGCAATCCACGCAGTTGATGGGAGACAGCGGATTCGGTCATGCCAAGTCCGTCGGCAAGTGCGCGGACGTTCATTTCCCCGTCCATGAGTTGGGCAATGATGCGGATGCGGCTGGCGTCGCTGAGCGCGCTAAAAAGTTCTGCAAGTTTGATGGCTTTGAGTTCGGTGAGTTTCATGGTTGAATATATGAGCAAGTGTTCATATATTACTCCTCAAAAAAGACCCTGTCAATATGAGCTTTGACAGGGTCTAGTACGTTACGATTCGCAGGTGTAGCTGAAAAGATATGCGCTGGCAAGCCCATCACGAACGGCGCAGAGTTTCTGTGGGTTGCCGCTATCGCCATACATAAGTTCAAAGCCGGTTTCGGAGCTATTGATCCAAAGTGAGAGGTTTCCGCGCTGCTTGGTGGTTCCATTCGCGCGCCAGCCCTTGCCCCATTCCACAGTGCCGGTGAAGGTTTCGTATTTCTCGCCCATAATATTGTACAGGTCGCCGGTTACAGTTTCGCCGGTTTGAGTGAGGAGCAGGTAGCCTTCATCTTCACGTAGTTCAGAGCGGGAGTTCCATTTTCCGCTAAAGCCGCAACCTGCCGGGAGTTCCATGTTTTCGCCTCGAACACCGCAGAATGATAATTCAGTTGAGGTGGATTTAAAGTTATTCTCGCCTTCAGCGACGAGAGTGAAACTGCCCAATACTTCCGTTTCGAAAAAAGCTTCACCGTTTTCGTTGATCGACCCGCTAAAGGTCTCATTCCAAAAGCCGCCATACCCTGCTATGTTCCCGGTGAGTTTATCTCCATTTTGAATAAAGTTGACCGTCCCGAGATTTGTTGTCCATGTACCAGCAAAGCTGGAAGACGCCATTGTTGCCGGTCCGCACCCAATGATGCATGTACCTATTACGAATATTAATAAACCGGTCCAAATCAGTTGCTTCATATTGTGTTCTCCTTGTAGTATTACTTTAGCTTTTTATCGGTGAAGACGCAATAAGACAAAGAGGGGATAAAAACTTTCTTCTAAGTAGCCGATCGAAATAAATTTAAAAAAGAACATCGTCATTGCAAGGGGAGCGCACTTCCCGGCAATGCAATCTTGCCCTCAAGTCATGAGATCGCATTGCCGCAAAAGGCGCGACTCACAATGACGGAATTTTAATTATTTTTTAACTGACTACTTTAGATGACTTTCTTTTTAGTTTACACCGATCACACCCAGCCCATTAATCTTGCAAAGCTTGCGGTGAGAAAGGTCACCAGAAATGCCGTGCCGAGCGTGATTACCACACTTACAGTCGCCCACTTCCATGATTTGGTTTCTTTGTAGATCGTAATAACGGTCGTTGCACACGGATTATGAAGCAGCGCAAACAGCATTAGATTGATGGCAGTTAACATGGTCCAGCCGTTGCCATTAACGAGCAGGTCGAAGATCGCGCTGTTTGAGGAAGGTCCGTTGATCATCATGCCTGCGCCCATGTAAACCATCATCATGGTTGGGACGACGATCTCATTGGCTGGGATTGCGATGATATATGCCAGCAGGATCACGCCATCGAGTCCGAGCAGCAAGCCGAACGGGTTGAGCCAATCTGCTATGGCGCGGGCCAGGTTGACATCTCCATACGGGATGTTTGCCAGTATCCAGATGATGGCACCGGCAGGTGCTGCGGTCTGCATGGCACGCCAAAGGACAAAGATCGTGCGGTCAATAATGGATGTATAAAGGATCCGTCCAACGTTGGGTTTTCGATAAGGCGGTAATTCAAGCGTAAATGCGGATGCTTCGCCTTTGAGCACCGTGCGCGATAGCAACCACGACATCAGAAATGTGAACCCAACGCCGATCAAAACCACGCCGACAACTGTTCCAGCGGCGACGAAGGAAGTCAACGCTGCGGGGAAGGATGAGGCTACGAAGACCGTGGCAAGCATAATTAAGGTCGGGAAGCGCCCGTTGCAGGGAACGAAGTTATTGGTCAGGATGGCGATCAGCCGCTCTCGCGGCGAGTCGATCACGCGAGTCGCAACCACGCCAGCCGCATTGCAGCCGAAACCCATTGCCATGGTCAACGATTGTTTGCCGTGGGCGCCGGTCTTTTTGAAAAGCCAGTCGAGGTTAAAGGCAACACGTGGCAGGTAGCCGAGGTCTTCAAGGAAGGTGAATGCGGGGAAGAAGATCATCATCGGTGGGAGCATGACACTGATGACCCAGGCAAGACCCAGATAGACGCCATCCCAAATGAAGCCGGTAACCCACCAAGGGATGAACCCAAGCGAGTTGAAGAAATTCCTTCCAATATCGCCCAGACCAAAAAGTACGGTGGCGATCGCTTCTGAAACCACGTTCGCGCCGGAGACGGTCAGCCAGATGATGATGCCGAGCAGCATGACCATGATAGGCAGGCCCGTCCAAGGTGAGGTGACGAGCCGGTCTATTTTTTGGTCGAGGTCATATTTTTTATTGGTGGCGGTTTTTACAGCACGCTGTGCAATGGTCTCTGCTTCGCTGTAAATGGATTTGACGATCTCATCGCGGAACCCGGTGGACAGATTGTTGCGCAGGGCTTCTGCCTTGTTGATGATGTCGTAGGGAGTAACATTGTTTTCCATGCTTTATTGCCTCCCTTCCACAGACATCTTTTTGCTGAATTGAACATCGGCGCGGCTTTGGCGGGAGACAATATCTCCGAGCTCGCCGCTGGTGATTGCGTTTTGCACGCGGGCGTCGCCGTCCAGCAAACGGATCGCCAGCCAGCGGGCGTTCGGGATGCCCGGTGCCATGCTTTCGATCATGGGTACAAGTTCGTTGACTGCTTTTTGAAATTCAAGCGTACCCTCCACCCGGCGTGGCTTTACAAGGATATTGCCCTCGATCACATCAGAAATGGTGGAAAGCAATGTTGCTACGCCATCTCCCGTGCGGGCTGTGATGGGAATGGCAGGAACGCCAAGATCGCGGGCCAGGCTGCGAGTATCCACTTCAATTCCTTTGCGGTGGGCTTCATCCATTAAGTTGACAGCGACAACTACTTTGTCTGTGATTTCCATGACCTGCATGACCAGGTTTAAGTTACGTTCGAGTGCGGTGGCATCGGTCACTACAATGGTGCAACTGGGTTGACCAAAGAGAATGAAATCGCGCGCTACTTCCTCATCCTGGCTGGCAGATAAAAGCGAGTAGGTTCCGGGCAGGTCCACTAGTTTGTATTTGATGTTATTGAACTGATATCCACCTTCGGCACGGGTGACGGTCTTGCCGGGCCAGTTGCCTGTGTGTTGTTTGAGCCCGGTTAAGGCGTTGAATAATGTGGATTTACCCGTGTTCGGGTTGCCAGCCAATGCAACGACGCGCTCAAAATCACCGACTTTGATGCCCATTTGTTCAAGCTGAGTAAAGGCAGGGCAGGTTTCACAATGTTCTGTGGGAAGGTTTATTTTTGTATTTGTCATTTTTTTCTCTCAATTTCTGTCATTGTTTCGTCGGGCTAAAGCCTTTCTCACAATAACAATTAGATCGGTTTCACCCATATTTGGGAAGCCTGATCATTCCGTAGGGCAATCATGGTTCCACGCACGCGGTAGGCGCGCGGTTCTCCGAAGAAATTTGTCAGCTCTGGGTAGATCGTCGTGCCGGGAGTCAGCCCCAAGTCTAGAAAGCGGCGGCGCGTGAAGCCTTGCACCGAGTCGTCGAGGGTGACGATCTGAGCGCGTTGATCATGTGCCAGTTCCGCCAGAGGGATGGCTTCGCGTTTCAGCATTTCACTTTCAGGTAATGCTGAAACGAAGATGTTGGATGCCACTGCGGGTGCAAGACGGTATTCACTTTCACCATCGCTCAAAATATAGCGGTTCTGATTTCGCTCGATGATGCGGATATCCTGTCCGAGGCGTAACCCGGTAGCCAAAATTTGTTGATACGCCAGGGCGGGTTCATCCTCCAAATGAACGATCCGGGCTGGATGATCTTCACGCCATGCGGTGATGGACATGCCCTCTGCTCGATTTAGTTTTCCCTCCCGGGTGGGGATGGGGTCTCCGTGCGGGTCGCGGGTGGGGTGACCCAGTGCGGCGTCGAGCTCGTTGAGCTGTGCTTCGGTTAGAGTATGTTCACGCTTCTGTGCTTCGCTATGGATCTTGCTGAGCGGCATGCGGGCTTCATCAGCGAGATAACGTTCCCACAAACGGTGGGCGCGGACGATATGCAACGCCCAGCGTTCACCTTGGGCGGTAAGATGCAGTTCGTTGCCTTGCGATTCGAGTAAACCTTGCGCTTCCATGTGTTCGACAAGGCGGGTCACTTTGTCGCGAGGCAGGTCCAATGTCCCGCCGATGGATTCAGGTGTTGCGTGTCTGCCTTGATTCTCGCGGTCTAAAAGATGTTTGAGCGCATCTTCTACCTGTTCGCGTTCTTGTGAGGCACGCCATGTGCGGTAGATCGCGATCAACCCGATCCGTGGAAGAAAGATGGTAATGATCAGGATGGTAAGTGCGATTAGCCAATATGTGCTTGAATTCATAACTTATCGGTTCCCTAATTTGGGTAAGAATTTTCCGGTGCGTTTCATGTATTCGCGATATTCATCGCCAAATTTTTCGATGAGATTCGCTTCCTCTTTCGGGGTACGAATTGCCATTCCGACGAATGCCAGAATGCCCAGTAGTGCAATGAACCAGTTGTCAGCCATCATCCCAAAAGCGATAAATAAGGATGACCCAATGGTATATAGCGGATGCCGCACCCAGCGGTAAATTCCGTTCGTAACGAGTTTATGCTGTTTTCTGGTTGTGCTGACAGGGGTGATGCCGTTGCCTATGCTTGTGAATAGCCAGTAAATCCCACACACCACGAGGATGCCAATGCCGACACCAAACCACCGCATCCAATCAGGGATATACGCTTTGGACCATATCATCCATTGAGGGTTGATGAGAAAAACCAGTGGGCTTACCCACAGAGCCAGTCCGCTAATGCGAATGATGGTCATTGTAGGGATGCCATCCTCTTTGCGAGAGAGCGTTTCCCCAGTTTCGCGATCCGCTTTCCGGCGAAAATAAATTGAAATACCTACACCGGTAAAAAAGATCAGAGCAGCCAGAATTCTAAAGATCATTTCTTTCATTTGAATTACCTTTCTATTTATAAAATCAGACTTATTTGTTGATCTCCACAAATATCTTGGTCGTAATGTTCAGCCCGAGTACATTGGATCGCTTGCCGATTTTTATGGTCAGGTTATTGTCGAATGTGGAGTAGTCTATGACCTCAAGTTGAGTGCCTGGAGTGAGCCCGAGGCTGTCGAGATGACGAAGCAGCTTCGGGTCTTGCGAAGCGACACGCAGGATGGTTGCGATGTGATTGGGTCGCAGCGATGACAGGGAAGTGGATTCGTCCACAGGCATCTTTAAATCTTCAGTTGGGATCAATTCGCCATGCGGGTCGCGTAGCGGATTGCCGAGCGCGGCAGCAATGCGTCGTTCGAAATCTTCTGAAATGAAGTGTTCCAATCGCTCTGCCTCCTCGTGGACTTCGTCCCAGGAATACCCAAGAGTTTGTACGAGCCAGGTTTCAAGCAGGCGGTGATGACGAATGACTTCGAGTGCGGCTCGTTTTCCCGCTGCTGTAAGGGTCACACCTTGATGCTTCTGGTATTCGACAAGAGCCGGCTTTTCGGCTGCCAGTTTTTGGATCATGCCTGTCACGGAAGCTGGTTTGATGTTGAGTTCGCGTGCCAGGTCATTGGTGCTGGCGAGTTTGCCGCACTCGGTCAATTCATAAATGCGTTTGAGATAATCTTGAGTAGAGGTGGATTGTTTCATCAATGTGTTATTTCCAAAGAGAGAGGGTGGTGCAGGCGAAGAAAGCCATGTATGCGATATTGAAACCTGCCCCTTCCGTCCGTTCGCGGACGAATTTCGGAAGGATGCGTTTGACGAGTAACCAGACGAATGTCATCGTTAGTGGAGTAACGCCTGTCATCCAGACCGGGAAGGCGGTCTTTCCCGATGCAACCAGGATCGAAAAAAGAATAGAGGCGATGACAATAAAGCTCAATAAGGGGGCATACGTAGCGATCAAAACTTTTTTATGGCGTTCGATCATCCCTGCAATGATCGCCTGCGAATCTTCGTGGACGTCGTTCAGGGCATGGATATATTCACCCAAATAGTAGAATGAACCATGAACGAACGTTCCGATGATTGTGGCGCACCCGAATAAACCAAAAACTGCCAGTGCAACCCAGACATTTACATTGCTCAAACCCTGGTATGTTTGCCAGAACCCGAGCAGGATCAATGGCGTCATAAAGACTCCGATCAATGCGCCCCACATCAAGCGGATGGGGGAGAGTACGAGCATCTTCTCTGAGCCTGAAAGTAATTGCGCAAAAGGTTTGAGCTTTGGGTAATCGCCTAAAGAAACTTTTGCAGCGAGTAAAAGCACATCGCCAATTGCGTATATCCCCGCGCCAGTGAATGCCAGAATACCAATAAGATTAAGAGGGATCAAATCCATACGAAGCTTGCCTTGTAAAATTTAGTCATGCCTAAATTATTTTATATTATGCCCTAAAAAATGTCAAGAGATTCGGGCTTGACTCTTGGTAGTGAAATCTGTATACTGACTTTGTTAGTACAGTGAATTTACAAAGTTGTGCAGTTGACCTTCGTGCTTTGCGTGTAGACAATTTAGGTTCATACCATGAAAAAAGCTACTCATCAGCAAACCAAACAGCATAATCGCGACCTCGTTTTGCATACCATCTTTGCAAACGAGTCTATCAGCCGCGCAGAGGTTGCGCGCGTTACCAACCTGACCCGTACGACCGTTTCAGATGTGGTTAATGGTTTGTTGGAAGAAGGTTTGGTGCAGGAAGTTGGCAGAGGCGAATCGATCGGCGGGAAAACGCCGATCTTGTTGAGCGTTGTGGCGGATGCACGATATTTGATCGGGTTAAACCTTGCGCAGGATAAATTTATTGGTGCTATTTTGAATTTACGCGGGGAGATCAAAGAGATGTTGGAAGTACCCGTCTCAGGTGACGACGGTAAGACCGCTCTCGACCTTGTCTATCAGATCATTGATCAATTGATGAAGAAAAAGATCACACCCATTGTTGGAATTGGGGTGGGGACGCCTGGCTTGGTCAACACTCGCGAAGGGGTGGTGGTGAATGCCGTCAATTTGGAATGGCAAAACCTGCCGCTCGGGCAATTATTGGAAAAAAAATACAAAGTGCCTGTTTCTGTGTTGAACGATAGTCAGGCAACTGCAATTGGAGAGTATGTGTACGGTGGTGATCATTCAAGCGACGATAACCTGATCGTGGTTAATGTTAAGCATGGTATTGGTGCAGGCATCTTTGTGAACGGACGGCTATTTCAAGGGGATGGCGGCGGCGCAGGTGAGATCGGTCATGTGGTGGTGCAGGAGGGCGGCGAATTGTGCCGCTGTGGAAAATATGGCTGTCTTGAAACGATTTCCAGCGCGCGTGCAGTACTCGGTAGTTTGAAATTGAAAACATTGGAGCAGGCTCAATCTGCTTTTGAAAATGGGGATGTAAAGGCGCAGGCGACTGTCTTGAAGGCAGCTCGATATCTTGGCGTTTCGCTCGCAAATTTGATAGGCACACTTAATATTCAAAAGATCGTTCTAACCGGCGATATGACCCGTTTTGGCTCTGCCTGGATGGATGAAGTGAACACATCCATGCGCAATGCGGCATTGGCGCGCCTTTCTGAAAGCACGCAACTCGAATTCGGTACGCTCGATTATCGCGCCTGTATTCTCGGAGCTTCGGCGTTTCTGTTGTTGGATGATTATTCCCTTTTATTTTCACAGGAAAATTAATTTATGCAATTGATCGAACCTAAAGTCGTGCCGCCCTTGGATGCAGACTTTCGTCCGGCGGTATTGGCAGACAAGAATTTTCAGTTAAACACCCAGCTGGTTGGGGTGCGAGCAGTACTCGGTTTGGAAAGAGGCGCGGGCGATATCTCGCGCTTCGAGACCGTGGTTTATCCTGAAGGGCATCCTGATTTCGCATCCAATTTTTCGTATATTGAGCGCATTGTGAAATTTTTGCTCTGGCAGCGCGGCGGGCATACTGTTTATGTCGGTGCGCCGAAGGCGGTGGGTGAACATGTTCGAAGTGTGTTCTCTGCGAACGGTGCGCAGAAATTCGACTTTCATTTTATGGGCACGCAGGTATACGAGAAGGAATTTTCAGTTGTGATCTGCGGGGCAGATGAAGTGCCCGCCGCATGCGAGACTGGGAAGTTACTTGGGCGCAATTTGGCTGGCTATCGCATTGGCTTTGACCTGGGCGCATCAGACCGCAAGGTGAGCGCTGTAGTGAATGGCGAGGCGATCTATAGCGAAGAAGTGATCTGGGAACCGCGTAAAAATAGCGACCCCGACTACCATTATCGTGAGGTGATGACAGCCCTGAGAACTGCTGCGGGCAAAATGCCGCGTGTAGACGCAATTGGCGGAAGCTCAGCAGGCATTTATGTGGATAACCGCCCGATGGTGGCTTCGTTGTTCCGTGGTATTCCTGCCGAAAAATTTGGCGACATTAAGAATATGTTCATGCGCATCCGTGATGAGATGGGTGTGCCGTTGGAAGTCATAAATGATGGCGACGTGACCGCATTGGCTGGCTCGATGTCGATCGAAGATAACGGCATCTTGGGTATTGCGCTTGGCTCAAGCGAAGCAGCGGGATATGTAAATATGGAAGGTCGCATCATGGGCTGGCTGAATGAGTTGGCGTTCGCGCCCATCGACTATAGCCCCACGGCACCCGTGGAAGAATGGTCTGGCGACAAAGGTTGCGGCGCTTCGTATTTTTCACAGCAGTGTGTTTTTCGGTTGGCGCCGAAAGCGGGGATTGAAGTCCCTGTCGATGTGACTGATGCCGAGAAGCTGAAGTTCGTGCAGAAGAAGTTGGAGGCCGGCGAAGACGGCGCGACCAAAATCTGGCAGAGCATGGGCATTTATCTTGGTTATGGCATTGCTCATTATGCTGAGTTTTACGACATCAAACACATTTTGATCCTGGGGCGTTGCACCTCGGGGCGTGGCGGCGACTTATTGATCGAAGGCGCAAAGAAAGTATTCAAAACCGAATTCCCTGAATTATTGAAGAAGATCGAACTGCATCTGCCAGACGAGAAGATCCGCCGGGTGGGGCAGTCTGTTGCAGCGGCGAGTTTGCCGGTGGTGTAAATCCCTTGTTCTGTTGCGGGTAAACCCTTAACGGAGCGGAGTTAATACTTATGAAGTTTCATCTCGATACAGCAGAAATTTATGTCCCCGATAACGAGCCCGAAGAGCAGGCGCTTGCCCGAACAACGCATCTTTGCCTTGCCGCACATCAGGACGATATTGAGATCATGGCGGCGCAGCCGATCATTGAGTGCTTTCAGCAAAAGGACAAATGGTTTACCGGCGTGGTTGTAACCGACGGACGGGGTTCTCCCCGTAATAGTATTTACGAGAATTACAGCGACGACGAGATGCGGCTTGTGCGCTTTAAGGAACAGCGTAAGGCGGCGATCGTCGGTGAGTTTGCGGCGCAGATCATGTTGGATATTCCCAGCAAGGTCATAAAAGATGCTGCACGAGCTGAGCCAGTGGAAGATCTCCTTGCCATTCTACGGGCAACCAAGCCGAAAGTGGTTTACACCCATAACTTTGCGGACAAACACGATACACACGTGGGCGTCGCTTTGAGGGTGATCGAAGCGCTCAGAAGGTTGAGCCCGGCTGAACGCCCGGAGAGAGTCGTGGGTTGTGAAGTCTGGCGTGCGTTGGATTGGATGGTCGACTCGGATAAGCTCACGATGGACCTGACACGACATGAGAACCTTCAAGCGGCTTTATTGGGTGTGTTCGATTCACAGATTGTGGGCGGTAAGCGCTACGACCTGGCTTCAATGGGCCGCCGCCGTGCGAATGCGACGTATTTTGAATCACACGGCGTAGATGATGCCCAGGGAATTTCTTTTGGCGTCGATATGACTCCGTTGATGAACGATGCGAGTATGACACCTGCGGATTTTGTCGGCGGGTTTATGCAGCGATTTGTAAAGGATGTGAACGAGCGAATTCGCAGGATGAGTTAAATCCTGTTTAGTTCGGAATGGAGAAGCACGAACTATGGACGCGCAACTTCATTGAGCTGGAAATTTGTTTGAAACAAAAATACACAAGGAGAAGAAAGATGCAAAAGAAACTGTTCGTTTTGTTGTCCCTTTTGGTGTTGGCTAGCATGGTGCTGGCTGCCTGCGGCACCCCTGCCGCCACCGAAGCCCCTGCTGCTGCCACTGAAGCCGCCGCTACGGAAGCCCCTGCTGCCACCGAAGCTGCTTCTGGTGAAGCAACCACCCTCAAGATCTACCTGCTCGATTACACTCCCGATACCATTGCCTGGTTGAAGGAAGAGATCAACCCTGCTTTCGAAGCCGCACACCCTGGCGTGACCGTTGAGATCACCGAAGGCTCCTGGTCTGGCTGGGACACCACCTTCAGCGGTTTCTTTGCCGCTGGCGAAGGTCCCGACATCATCAACCTCGGTTCCGAAATGAACACCCTGTATGGCGAAAATCTTGCCAACATGGACGAATACCTCGGCGAAGGCGCATGGGATGAAATCTCCAACTTTGGTCCTGCGCTCGAAAATGCCAAGTATGAAGGCTCACTCCGTGGTCTGCCGATCTTTACCGCTCCGCGCTATGTGTTCTGCCGCACCGACTTGATGGAAACCGCTGGCTGGACCAAGGGCACCCCGCAGAACTTTGCGGATTGGAAGGAATTCGCCTCCACCGCCTCTGTGATCGACCCGGCTACCAATTCTTTGTCTCAGCAGGCGCTCGTCCCTGTAGACGCTGGCTCCATGGCTGACTGGCAATGGTGGCTGCTCGTGTATTACTCGCTCGGCGGCGAACTCTACAAAGCCGACGGCACCCCCAACTTCGACTCCCCCGAAGCTTTGGCTGCCACCCAGTTCCTGCTTGATATGCGTCAGGCGACCTACGGTGAAGCTGTGAATGCGGTGGGTGCTTTACCCGCCGGTCAGGGTTCTGTCATTGATGTAGACGATGCCACCGGCAAGAGCAATGGCGCTGTGTGTCTTGCGCACTCCGGCTGGGCTGCTCCTGCTTTCGACCGCCCGATCTGGGAAAATGTCACCATCGAACCGTTCTATGGCGATCCTGAGAACTTCCCCAACAGCAAGCCGGTTGTACTCGCGTTCAATGATTGGCTCGCCGTACCCGAATACAGCCAGAACAAGGCACTTGCTGCCGAATGGCTCAAGCTGGCTTTCAGCAAGGAAGCCAACAACAAGTGGAATGAGACCATGGGTCTGATCCCTGCCCGCAACGACTCGCAGTACGGCTACGTGACCGAATCCGCCCAACTCCAGCGCGAAGCGGAATTGGCTTCACAGTATGGTGTTGGCTTCGCCGGCATCAAGGAAGCTGCCAAGCTCTCCACCATCATGCAGGACGCGCTCGGCAAGTTGATCACCGAAGAGCTTACTGTTGAAGAAGTCAACGCGAAGATCCAGGAAGAATATCTCGCTGCGCTCGGTCAATAATTTATACTACGTAAGAAATATAAGCTCGGATGGGGATCACATCCCCATCCGAGCTCCTTATGGGAGATGCCATGCCCCAAAATCCATACCTAAATGTTCTCGTCACTGCTGCGTTTACAGTCTTTTTCATTATCGCTTGTAGTTACGGCTTGGGCTATCTTGCCAAGGCTATTGCAAGAGCGCGCGGCGCATCTCCTAAATTTCAGGAAAGTACGTTTGCGGGCTATTTTTTTGCCGCACCATGGATCGTCGGTTTTCTCATTTTTGTCGTGGTGCCCCTCGGCTTTTCCCTGTATTGGAGCTTTACTGATTACCGTATTGCCTCCGGTGAGCCGACCAAATGGCTGGGGGCGGAAAATTACCAAACCATTCTGTTTGAAGATGAAAGCTTTCGGGCCTCCATCCTCAATACACTGTATCTGACAGTGATCGGGCTGCCGTTACAGATCGGTGTGGCTCTGCTGTTGGCAGTGTTACTTAACCAAAAAATGCGCGGAGAACGCATCTTCCGCATGGCGTTTTATTTGCCGGTCATTCTTGGCTTCAATACAGCTGTTCTCTTATGTTGGCGTTTAATGTTGAATACAGGTACAGGCATTATTAATCAGCTTATTCGCATGATCTCCACAGCGTTCCCGCCGTTCAACTACATCAACCGCGGTGTGATTTATATTCAAGAAGTAACGGCTGCGTTCTTTCTTGGTTTGAATACCGGGAAATATAACCTGATGATGAAGGTCATCGAAGCGGGTTTCCCAGCTGAGAACCGGGTCCCGCTTTGGGTACAGAGTCCTCTGTGGACGAAGATGTCCGTCATTTTGCTGATGGTATGGGGTTGTGGCGCCATGATGTTGATCTTTCTCGCGGGTTTAAACAACATCCCAAAGGAATTGCACGAAGCCGCCCAGGTGGACGGAGCTACCCCCTGGCAGCGATTCTGGAAAATATCCTTTCCGCTCCTGACCCCCTATATTTTTTATAATCTTGTTGTGGGCATGATCAGCTCCCTGCAGATCTTTGAGCCTATATTTGTTCTTTATCGCGATAACCAACCCATCGTTTCATCCACGATCTCCATGGTCTATTATCTCTGGCAGAAGAGTTTCAGCCATTTTGAGATCGGATATGGCTCCGCTATTTCATGGGTGGTACTTGTCATTATTCTCATCGTTACGGTGCTCCAGTTCCACTTGCAGGACCGCTGGGTGACCTACGATATTTATTAGGATGAGTGCAATGAAAAAATATTTTCCCATTTTCAAAAGTGTTGCACTCTACGCCCTCCTGACCGGGGCGACGGTCTTAATGAGTTTTCCTCTGTTTTGGATGATCTCCTCCTCACTCAAAACCGTCGAAGAGACCAACTCGCCCGGTCTGGTGTGGATCCCCGACAGCCCGACCATCGAAGCCTATACCGCCATCTTCCAGAATCAAGATTTTTTGCGCTCATACTTCAACTCGGTCTTTTATGTCACATTGGCGCTGGTCGGGACCTTGATTTCCATTGCTGCCGTTGCGTATGCCTTCAGCCGAGTGGATTGGCCCGGAAAGAACATCGTGTTCTTTCTGATGCTATCCACCATGATGATCCCTTCGCAGGCTCTCATTGTTCCCCAGTACGTTTTCTTCAATAAACTTAATTGGATTGGGACGTTCAATCCGCTGGTCGTTCCCGGCTATTTTGCGGGCGGTGCCGCGATGATCTTTTTGCTGCGGCAGTCCATGTCTCAAATTCCAAAAGAGTTGGACGAATCTGCTTTCGTAGATGGTGCCAATCACATTCAGATCTGGTGGGAGATCATCCTCCCGTTGGTCAAAGCGCCATTGGCAACCGTTGCTACTTTTCTCTTCGTCGGTCTGTGGAACAGCCTGCTCACACCGCTTATGTATTTGCAGACCGTTGACCTTTACACATTGCCGGTCTATGTGTCCACGCTGTATAACATCAATCAAACGGTTCAGCCCTGGCCCACTATCATGACCGCCGCCGTGCTGACCACCGCTCCGCTCATCGTCGTCTTCTTCTTTGCCCAACGTTTCATTCTCGAAAGCGTTGTGGTCTCTGGCTTGAAAGGTTAATGTGGATCTCGCACATCAGATCGGTCAAAAACTTTTATTGGCGTTTCGCGGCAAAGAAAGTCTTTCCCCTGAGATCGTTCAGGCATTTCAAAGCTATCATCCCAGCGGCGTCACGCTTTTTCGCCCATTTAATATAGAGTCGCCTGCGCAGATCAAAAAACTAAATCAATCTTTGCAAGACCTCGCGCGTGAATTGGGTCTGCCGCTTTTGCTCATCGGAACCGACCAAGAAGGTGGTCAACTCATGGCGTTCGGTGATGGCACCCCCCTGCCCGGCAATATGGCGCTCGGTGCAACGCGTTCCTTCGAACTCGCAAGGAAAGCAGGCGAAGTGCTTGGACGTGAGTTGGCGGCGATCGGTGTCAATGTCAATTACGCGCCCTGTGCCGATGTTAACATCAACCCGAACAACCCCGTTGTGGGCGTGCGTTCGTTTGGCGAAGACCCAAAGCTGGTGGGTGAACTGGCGGCTGCCATGATCGAAGGGATTCAATCTCAAGGAGTGGCGGCGACGGTCAAGCATTTTCCTGGTCATGGTGACACCGCCAGCGATTCACATCATGGACTTGGAACTGTGCCGCACTCGCGTGAGCGACTCCACTCTGTGGAGTTGACTCCGTTCCGCTCTGCGCTGCAAGCAGATGCCAAACTGGTGATGACAGCCCACCTCGGCATTCTTTCCATCGACGGCGAGTCTGCGCCGCCTGCCACCCTTTCTCCCAATATCATCAACGGACTTTTGCGCCAAGACCTCGGTTATACCGGCGTGGTCATCACCGATGCGATGGATATGCATGCCATCCGTCAGGGAGAGTTACTGCGTGAAGACTCCCTGCGTGCTGCCCAAGCAGGCGCAGATATTTTGCTCATGACCACTGATCCGCAAGACCATATGCGAGCTTATGAGTCGCTTTTGCAGGGCGCACAAAATGGGGAACTTTCACAAGAGAATCTGCGAGCCTCAATAGACCGGATTATGCAACTGAAGGGTTGGCTGACTGAAAATGCCACTTCGCCAGACTTAAGCGTCATTCAATGTGCTGAACACATGGCAATAGCGAATGAGATCGCGGAGAAGTCCATTACACTGGTTCGCGATGAGAAGAAATATCTACCCATCCGGCTCGAAGCTGAAAAACGGATCGCCGTCATTATCCCTGTTCCAAAAGACTTGACCCCGGCAGATACATCCTCATATATCCAACCCAAACTTGCTGAGTCTATTCGCGCGTATCACGCACAGACGGATGAATTCAAGATGCCGTATGCGCCGAGCGAACAGGACACTTCCAAGGTATTGGAACAAGTTCGTGAGTATGATGTGCTCATAATGGGCACGATCAATGCCTATGCTGAAGAAAAGCAGGCGGAGTTCGTCCGCCAGTTGTTACAGATGCGGAAACCTGTCATCATTATTGCCATGCGCCTTCCGTATGACCTTGCGGTGTTTCCACAGTCTTCTACCTATGTGTGTACATACGGCATTTTGGAGCCGTCCATGCGGGCAGTGGCTAAAGCCGTATTCGGTCACAGCGAAATGACCGGTCGTTTGCCGGTATCCATTCCCGGCTTGGAATGAAGCGCGGAGTCTTTTCATCATGACTTTGTTCTCTGAGATCAATGAACAACCGGAGCGCATCAGAAGCTTGTTATCTTCGCAACGAAAGCATATAGAAAAAATCGCTGCAGAGATTCAGCGACACCGTGTTGATTATGTTTTCCTTGCCGCTCGTGGAACATCAGATAACGCTGGGCGCTATGCCAATTATTTGCTAGGCGCCATGAACGGGCTTCCGCTTGCGTTGGCGACACCTTCTTTGTTCACTTATTACAAAAAGCCGCCGACGTTGAAGAATGCTTTGGTGATCGGTGTTTCGCAATCAGGCAAGTCACCGGATATTGTGAGTGTGCTGGAGGAAGGGCGGCGGCAAGGCTGCATGACGCTCTCGATCACGAATGAGCCGAATTCGCCGTTGGCACAGAATTCTGATTTTGTACTGGAGCTTCAAGCCGGAGCAGAGAAAGCGGTTGCCGCTACAAAGACCTATACCACTGAGTTGATGTCCATTGCGATGCTTTCGGCAGCACTGAGTGGAAACAAAAAAATGTGGGATGACCTCGGTAAAGTCTCAGCATGGATGCGCGAAACGCTCAAACAAAATGATGTTGTCGCCCAAGCCGTACAACGTTATCGTTATATTGACCAAACCGTTGTGTTGGGGCGCGGATTCAATTATGCAACAGCGTTCGAGTGGGCACTAAAATTGAAAGAGTTGACCTATATCATCGCCGAGCCATATTCCTCTGCTGATTTTGCGCACGGTCCGATTGCCATGGTCGAGAGCGGATATCCTGTTTTGGCAGTGGCGGCGAAAGGCAAAGTCTTGGACTCGATGCTGGAGATGCTCAGGCGTCTGCGTTCTGATATTGCCGCAGAGTTGGTGGTGATCTCGAACGATAAAAAGGCGCTGTCATTGGCGCAGGTTCCACTGCAGATCCCGGCTGACACACCAGAATGGCTTTCTCCATTGGTGAGCATTTTGCCAGCACAACTGTTCGCTTATCATTTGACCCTTGCCAAGGGGTACAACACAGAGCAGCCGCGCAGCATCCGCAAGGTGACGGAGACCAAATAGAGCAGAGCAATCTGCTCTATTTTTCTTAAAAAATCAATTGCTGAATCGGAAATGGGTGGATAATCGCAAATGCAATTAGACAGCTGCTGTAAGCGGCTGTCGTTTGCGTATCCTTCAAAAATCTGGAGACCTTATGCGCGTCTGTGTTTTATCTGATGAATTTATCGAGGAATTTAATCCTGCTCCTTATTTAAAAGATTACGATTGGAAGATGGTTACCTTGACTGCGCCGGTTGAAGAGAAGATCCGTGCTCTTGCCGAGGCTGGGGAATTTGATGTCTATTTAAATATTTGCGAAGGTTACGAATTTGAAGATGAAGAAGATGAAGAGCTTGGATATGAAGCCAATGAAGTTGTAGAAGCCTTGGAAGCGCTCAATTTATCTTTTACTGGCGCAGACTCGCGCTGTTTTGACCCCACTCGTGAAGAAATGCAGGCGCTTGCTGATGCGCATGGGGTCGGTTTTGCAAAGGGTTATCGTGTGCATAGTGTGGAGGAAGCTGAACAGCTTGTTAAGAACTTGCGTTTTCCCATTATGGTGAAACACCCCCAGAGCTATGGCAGCATGGGGATGTTTAAGGATTCAAGGGCTGATACTCTCGAGCAGGTATTGACTCAGGTAAAACGAGTCTGCAATGAGTTCGGCGCGGCACGTATGGAAGAATTTATCGTCGGCAAGGAGTTCAACGTGTTGGTGGTGGATAATCCCAAAGATTTAAGTCAGCCATTTGTTTACCCGCCTGCTGAGTTGATCTTTCCGGAAGGCGAAGAATTCTGGCATACGGATATCAAATGGGATTACAACATCCCCTTTGATTTTAAGGAAGTGACCGAACCCGGTTTGCGGGCACGGCTTCAGGATGAAGGGCGACGTATGTTCGTGGCAATGGGTATCTCCGGTTATGGGCGTTGCGATATCCGCATGAACGAGCAAGGCGAGTTATTTATTCTGGAGATCAATCCAAACCCTGCCATTATGCTGCCTCCCAAAGAGTATGGTCCTGCGGACTATATGATCTTGTACGACGCAGCCGGATATAAGGGCTTTTTTGACCGCATTTTTGAGGCGGCGTTTTTGCGACAGAAAATGCGCTCTTCGTGACAACAAAAAAGCGGACGCTGCTGAAGCGTCCGCTTTTTTGTTAGTGCAAAGACTTTACGGTTGGCTGATAACCAGATTGTCGAAGTGCGCTTCGGCAACCGGTTGATCTGTTTCAAAGGAGATCGCCGAGAATGCGATCGAACCAGATAGATCGTCGCCAGGGGTGGCGCTGGCAGTGGCGATTACTTCGCCGTTCACTTCAAGGGAAAGGTTGTTGCCACTGCAGGTGACTTTCAAGTGATTGGTAGCATTAGCACCCTGATTGATCACATCCGAGAACTGCCAATCTACCAGCGCGGTCATGTTGCTGGCGGTGATATCACGAATGCTGTAATATCCATCGCCGCTGATCGCGATCATATAACCATCAACTGAGGTATCTTCACGCTCGGTCAGACGGCAAACCACACCAAAACCGGCGTTGTCGTTGGTCGGACCGACGGTCATAGTCACATCCACATCGACAACGGTGTCTGCGAATTGAGAAGTGGATTTACCCCATTGCCAGAGGTCGCCTGTGGAACGGATGACATAGGTTCCATTTTCCACGCCAGCAGTGCCGTCTTCTCCGCTGTAGGTTTCCATTTCAGCGCTTGGTGCGCTGAAGTCGTCACTATAAAGAACGTTAGACGGAACCTGAACGGCTTGGGTCGGCACTTCTTCTGTGGCGGGCGGAACAAAAGAAAAGTCTGGGGTCGGGGTTGCGTCTCCGCCAAGGGCGGGCAAACCCGTAACGGGGCAGGCACATGCCAGCAAGACAATTGCTGCAATCATTCCAATGGTAGCTTGATTTCTCTTTTTCATTTTTTCTCCTGATGGTAAACGAATGCCCGGATTATAGCTAAGCATTTGAACCTGAAAAGAACCCTTTGGTACTATAAAGAATCAAGGTATTCTACAACGGCTTTTGCATCAGCGCCGCCAGCTTCGGCGTGGACGTACAAAGGAATGCCGTGTGGACCAGGTGTATTAACCGCGTCGGGGTAAGCTTCCAGTGCGGCTTTGACCACAGCCAATTTGCCAAGCATGGCGGCGGCAAAAATATCCAGCCGGGCACCATGTTCGAGCAGAAAGTTGGCGATGGGCTTGTTGCCCATGTGGGCTGCTGCGCCGAGGGCGGTCTCGAAATCCCCGCCGCCCCAATCCCAGGTCGCATTGACGAGGGCAGGTTCCTGCTCAAGCAGTTCTTTTACGCGGGCGAAATTTCCGTGAGCAACGCCCACAAATTCTTCTACAAGTTTTAGATCTAGTGCGGGTTTGTTTTCCATGTTTTATCCTATTCGTACAAGTGTTGAAAAAATGTTCCGGTAAATTATGCAGATCTCGGTCAGGGTTATTGCCCCAGCATTCTGCTTAACTCCAGTACGTCGCCGGTGCGGGCGCGCAGGTTACGGGTGAGCATTTGGATCGTTCCCATTGCCACTTCAACATAGTCGCTCATGATCTCGTAGAATGGGGCTTGATCCAGACGCAGGAGTGAGGTCTCTTCCAGTGCACGGATGGTGGCGGTGCGCGGCGATGAATCCAGAAGCGAGAGTTCTCCGAAAACTGCCCGTGCACCAAGCTGGTTTAATACGCGGTTATCGTCAACGACTTCCACCTTTCCATCCACGATAATGTACAAACTGTCGCCAGTCTCTCCTTCGCGCACGATCACTTCACCGGGCTGCGTTACAACCTCTTGCAGCAGGTCTGCCAATTCCGCCAGGGCTTCATCGGGTGTTTCTGCGAACATACTCAACGACTTTAATATGATCACTCTTTCCACAGTGCTTAACATAGTTGTTCCCTTTCTTTTCTGACGGATCATCCGTGTTACCAATGACTCGCTTGACTCGGTCAGTGACTGCATGGTCGCATTCTCGGCTGTGATGCCCATGATGCCGGAGAATTCAATGGCGGTTGCCACCAGCCATGGGTTTTGTTGTGCCAATGGGTTTCCGAGGATATCAAGTATTCGACCCGCAGGCGGTAGGAAAATCTGTTTGAAATCGCTGCCCATTTTCTCCAACTTCGTTTTCGGCGGATACTCCTCCAGCAACGCAATGAATGGGATCTTGTGTGTCTTTTCCAGGGTCGTATCGAGGACTTCGAGGGCATACGATCTTTTATTTGAGTCGCGCCTTCGAACAGCATTCTGAGCACGTTGGACGGCATTCGTTTCATAGATCAACCCGAACAAAAGGAATAGACGCTCAACCGTTTCATCAAGATCATGACGCACGGCACGTTGAATAACATCCGTTTGCGATGATTTTTCCAGATCATGGAGTGTTGCCTGCAACCAGGCTGCGCGTCTAAACTCCGCCTTGATCTGATCATTAACCAGCGAATCAGACTCTCCCCGGGGCTTGTACCGGCAATCATGCAAAGCCAGCAGGGTTCGAGAACGGATGCTGGTGTTCGGGTGTTGGATCAGTTCTTCAAGGACATGGAGCGCCTCATCACTCTTGATATGCGAGCAAGCACGGATCAAGCGTAAGTGTACACGGCGGTGCAATCCATCATTTTTGAGCGCTTCAATTATGGAAGGCAGGGCGTCATTGCCGCTGGTGGTCAATGCATTAAATGCCAGGCTACGCGTTTGCGGCGACCCTAATGCAGGAATAACCGCATAATACAAAGCAGGGTTATGGATCTTTGCAGCAGCCCGCAAAGCTGACTTTCGAACAGATAGGTCTTCATCACGTAGAAGCGGCAGGAGAATTTCCCATAAGGCGGAGTTAGCAGCGATCGCAACCAATTCACAGGCTTCGATGCGGTCTGTGTTTTCAGATGATGAAGCCAACGTTTTAAGATATTGATAGGTGTTTGATCTTTTGCCTGTAGTAAAGATGCGTAGTGAGCCGATCATTGCACCGCGTTTTGTGGCTTCGTCCTTCTGGGAGAGCAAATTTAAGGCAGTGTTGGAGTCTGCGCCGAGCACGATCATGGTACAGGCAGCAGTTTCGCGGACGGCTGGGTTGGTTTCAGCCTTTAATTGCATTTGAATGACAGGCAGCAGTGATGTGAGATTGAGCCGTTCAATGCGTTTGATAACGTCCTCACGTACTTCGGGAAAAGCAGAGTGTACCAACTCGGTGAAGTCGTCGGGCAGTGTGTCGCTTTCGCCTTTTTCCAGCAGGTCGAGCCCATACAGAACTTCGGTAAGGTGATTGCTTTTTAATGCATTACGAACGATCTGAATACTGGCGCTGTCTGTGAGCAGGATGCCTTTATCGCCGAATCTGCGTTTGTGCAGGGCTTCGGTCAATGCCTTGGGGTAGGCACGAATCAGAGCGATGCAAATAATGATCCAGATGGCGGCAGCGACAAGGTAGATGTAACTAAGTTGGATGGCGTTGAATTTCAGGATGGTGTTGAATAACAGGAGTAATCCGCCTGCAAGCCCAATGGCAAGCGGCTGGATGATGCCCTCGGTGACGGTCTGAGCGCGGGTGCGGATTCGTTCGTGGATGGGTTGGTATAGAACGTTCGAAGCGGTTTGGTCGAGGGAGAAGCCCAAGCCTTCGTTGGTGAATTTCCCTGCAACTGCCAGCCAGAATAATAGGGAGATCATATTGGGTGCGAGCGTGCCTGTAGCAGCCATCGCCGCCATGCAGAGCATGGTCAGTACAGGAGTAGCCAGAAGACCAGCACGCAGACCAAAGCGTGAAATGATGCGTCCCGTCAGGAAAATATCGGTGATGAAGCCAAGCAGTCCAACGAGTCCGAAGAATCCGCCGATGAATCCTGCCATCGCATCTGCAGATGGGTATTGCAAGGTGGCACGGTCGTAGAAGATATTATCAAGGATGAAATACGACAAACGCCATAAGGTAATGAGCGCAAAGATAAGGGCAATATAACGCACCCGGAAGAGTTGTAAAATGGAATTTTGCTGTGTTTGCCCTTCGGCAGCCTCAGGCAGTGTTTGGGTGCCTGGGTTGGCACGGATGACCACCTGTTGTAGTAAGAATGCAATCAGTAAACATCCGGCGATGACAAGATAAAGATTTTCGGTGCCGAGCGCATTTACCAGTGGTGTGGTGAAGGGACCCATGACCACATAGGCCAGCCATGAACCGGCATTCATCAGACCAAAGATGCGTTTCCCTTGGCGTATATCGAAAATATTCCCTGCCAGTGTCCAGAACGCCGTAACAGTGATATTGACCAGCGTCTGCGACCAGATGGGTAGTGCCAACAGCAGCCACTTGGATGCCGTTACTGCCAGACCAATGCGCAAGGCAAGGCTGCCAAGTAAAACAAAAAGCACGCTCAGAATTAAAAAGCGTGCCAGAGAGGTGCGTTCAGAGATCTTTAGGAATATGGCTGTGATGGAGGAAACAATGACCGCGATGCCAAGGTAAATATATGGCATCGCGGTAGCATCCCATTCGGTGAAGAATAGCGCCAACGAAGCGGATTGAACGAAGAGCATAGCTGCACCCATGAAGAAATACTGGGTAAGCATAAGGAAGACATTTCGCTCTTCGCCGGGACGGATATTGAGAAGTGCCAGAATGCGGGATTTCATTAGGAGTAATTTTATCCTATTTGAAAGTGCAACCGAGGCGGTTTGAGGCAAAAAGTGAGATACGTCAGAGTGGACGTGTCGAAGTGCGGAACGTGTTATACATGTCTACCTTGGTGGAAACGAGGTATAGCCCGTTGATCCAGTCAACAGTATCAGGAATTGTTCAGAAGGGGGAAGGTGAAGAAGATGGCTCTGACCGCGTGTATGCGCAATTTTCTAACGATATTGAACGCGATGATGCGAGACAAAACTCCGTTCAGGCAGACGCTTTCTACCTAAGACGGATTGGGTTTTCCTTTAAATAAAGGTGGTTTTGCTCTTGACTTTTAAGACAGTTGTTGCACGCTTTGTTGGGCCGTTTTAGATTGGAAGACGCTCTATGCAAGCACAGGTTGCTGGCACAGGAGGAGCGACTCGACTTAAGAATTCTACCGTTTGAATTTCTTTAATACGCCATCCTTTTTCAACCGTAAAATGTGTTTGTAATTCATTAATTGAAATTTGGCGAGGTACGTTAGGTATTGGGAACTCGATTGCAAACTCATGCAAATAATAACAGCCATGTGGCTTCAAGATTGAGGCAACTTCATCAATTAATTGCTGGCATTGCTCGAGATTAAATAAATGATAAAAGCCAGAATCAAAAACCGCTCCAAAATTTTCTTGAAGTAAAGATGGCTTTAGGGCGTCTGCCACTTGAAAACTTAATAATTGGGCTGTCTCATTGGGAAGGGATGAAACTTTGTCTTGTGCGTTTTTGATAGCGGATTCAACAAAATCGACCCCAACAACTTGGTGCCCCAATTTTGCTAAATAAATCGCAAGGTCGCCAGAGCCGCAGCCAAGGTCTAAAATTGGATTTGCGGGAGAGTATTTTTCAATAAGAGCAGCCATTGCTGGTTGAGGTACTCCAATATCCCAGGGTGCAATATTCTGGTACACAGAATTAAAAAAAGTAAGTGGGTCAGAACCAAATCTACTCAAAATAATTTTCCTTATATGTTTTCGCGAAGCGCCCAACGGTTTGCGGCTTGCCCTGTGGGTACCTGCGCTGGGGCGGGGACGGCGAAGCCGTCTAGCCAGAAAAATGCTGAGGCGTAGAAAAATGCTTGAAAACGTCACAGAAATCCCTAGCGTCCAGTGCATGCTTTGTTGGGCATGTTTTGCAAGAACGCTTTAAAGCCCTTCTTTTTGAACTGCTTCTAAAATCCAGCTTTGGTGATACGATTCTGTATAGTAGGCAGAAATATTGTCGTTGCTTCTTTCAACATTCCTTCTCCAAGCTTCTTCCATTTCACATTCAACATAAATCATATTAATTTTGTAGCCGATAGATTTCATGGCGTCAATAATTGGAAACATTACTTCCTTTGTTGCGCCAATTATTTCTGTGACAATATTTCGTCTTTCTCTTATGGCTTGTCGAGTAATGAGATTTCCTATTAATTTGAGCGGCACTTCAAAAGTTGTTCCAAAATCATAATATTTGCCGTTGCTAAGGCTTAAGAATATTTCGGCTGCGTCAATAAGGACATAGCCTTTGGAATATTGTTGCTTACGCATTGTGGTTTTACCATTACAGACAGCGCCGCAGAGCAACACAAATTCAGGTGAACCATTTGTAGGAATTGAAGTATTGTCAAAATACTTTTTTATTTCTGCACCGAAATCAATTTTGATATTTTTTTCTTCCGACATAATTTTTCTCCATTTTTTGAGTAAGGAACTGCCCAACGGTTTGCGTTACCTGCGCTGGGGCGGGGACGGCGAAGCCGTCCAGCCAGAAAAATGCTAAGGCGTAGAAAACTGCTTGGGATTTGCGCAGAATCCCCAGCGTCAGGTAGTATCTTTAAGGGTGGACACGGCAGATCGATGTCAGGTAGGTCGTCAGGTAAGACCGTCGTGCAGCAGGATCGCCGTGTCCAGTACGTCAGGAGCCCGAACAGTTGCAAGGTCATAAAGACCGAATACTAGCGTGGGCTCCACTCCATTATACAAAGCGGAGGTCGGAATGACAACTAGTAGCGGAAAGTTCGTCGGGATCGATGTCGCCAAGGACAAGTTGGATGTTGCAGTGCTGGGGGAGAAGAAAGCTAGTCAAGTGGGGAATGATGAAGGAGGAATTGGGAAACTGATCAAGAAGTTACAAGCCTTGAACCCGGAGCTGATCGTGGTGGAAGCGACCGGCGGCTATCAGCGGGCAGTGGTGCTGGGATTGTACGAAGCCGGGCTACCTGTCGCCGTGGTGAATCCAACGCGAGTGAGACAATACGCCCGCGCCAGCGGACTCCTTGCCAAGACTGACAAGCTGGATGCGTTCAACCTGGCAGAGTTCGGGAAGCAGATGAAACCGAGGCGGTTTGAGGCGAAAAGTGAGGCGGGACGAGATATATCCGCACTTTTGGTGAGGAGACGACAGCTGGAAGAGATGCTAAAAGCAGAAAAAAGCCGCCTGCGGACAGTTCCGCCCAAGATGCGCGGCTCGGTGGAGCGGATGATCGAGACCCTAAAGGAAGAGATCAAGCGGCTGGAAAAGGACTTGGATCAGTTCATGAAAGAGAATGAAGAGTGGCAGGCACAGGAGCAGATCCTGACGAGTGCCAAGGGAGTCGGGCGGATTACCGCAACAACCTTGTTGGCTGAGCTACCAGAGCTTGGAAAGCTGGACCGCAAGAAGATCGCCGCCTTGGTGGGCTTGGCACCCATGAATGCGGACAGTGGCAAGAAACGTGGCTATCGCAAGACCAAGGGAGGGCGTGTGGAAGTGCGCAACGTACTGTATATGTCGACCCTGGTGGCGACGCGCTTCAATCCATTGATCCAGGCGCAGTATCAGGAATTGTTGAGGAGGGGGAAGGTAAAGAAGGTGGCGTTGACCGCGTGTATGCGGAAGTTCCTAACGATCTTGAATGCAATGATGCGAGACAAAGCCCCGTTCAGGCAGACGGACATCGCCTGAGGCGGACTGGGTTTTCCCTTAAAGGAGGGTTTTGCTCTTGACTTTCAAGACAGTTGCTGCACGCTTTGTTAGCCCGCTTTTTATTTTAGCAACTTTGCTTGCTTCAGAACAGAACCAATTATGCTTGCTGGCTTTGAAAGCGGAAGCAATTGCCAGATCAATCGTTTTATTTCTTTTTTGCATTTCTTTCTGCTTCTTCAAGCTTTTGAAACCCACGCGAGCCATAAGAAGTAATTGAATAGGTGGATTCAAGATTGACCAGTGTTTTGCTAAGCGGAAGATAATAAGCGAGAACAACATTCGCATTGTGTAAAGATTTATAAGTTCCGTAGGACGGGATTTGAAAGTTCATTTGACCAACAGAATAATAATACACTTTTCCCCTGCCGCTGCCGCCCGAACCGCTGTATTTCATACCAACACCTTCGATTTGGCGTACTTGACCGAAAAGCATGTCGATTAGTAGTCTTCCGCCAATTAGGTATCCCATCCACATAAGCCCTGCAGCGAAGCCAACGTTGAAAATAGCCCCCAAAATAATACTTCCAATATCATTGAATTTATGGGTAATCAGGCTGTAAATGAACGCGCCGAACATAGCGACTCCAGCTAAAAAAGGGAACGTGCCGAACAATACCCAGCCCATTAATCCGACCGCTTGGAGAAAGGTCAACCGCCCTTTGCGGTTGGCGTCTAATGCTTTTGGGACGAGAATGTTATTCATAGGTCTCCCTCGCAAATCCACGGGTTGATTGGTTGGATTTGTCAAACCATTTTATATCAAAGTCAGTTTTGATTGTTCGAAGCGGGCTAACGGTTTGCGTTACCTGCGCTGGGGCGGGGACGGCGAAGCCGTCCAACCAGAAAAATGAAAAGGCGTAGGAAACTGCTTGAGATTTGCGCAGAATCCCCAGCGTCAGGTGCACGCTTTGTTAGCCCACGTGTTTTGCAAACATACTTTGCTTATTTTAAGACACAAAATCATCAGCGGTTCCACTTACTGCTGCGCCACAGTTTGGTGGTAAATTTTTAATAACGATTTCTATAACTTCATCAATTGTACCTTCTCCAATTACTTCACGTGAAGAAGGGGCGAACACACAGTATTTGCCATTTCCCTGTGATGCGACGCTTGGACAGTCCATAGTAAATGGGTAACCAGTAGTTCGGCTAAAACAAAGAGTATTCAAACTTGTGAATGGAAATAATTGCCTTAACTCTGGTCTTTTCATCGCCGCTTTGATAAGTGGAATGGGCGAAAATTTATAGTTGCCATGAAATAAGTAAGTGAAATATCCATTTATAAACCGTGTTTTGTGGAGTAAATTCATGGAAAGAAAAGAATGCAATCCTTTGATGCTTCTAATTTTGAAAGGATTTTGGCTAATTTTCCAAGTTTCGAGAAGGCTTTTCCAATGAAGTTCCACATAATTGCCTGCTTCATGTGCTTTTCCGCCTTCAGTGGGCGAAAAGAATTTGAATAGCACAGACATTTTTTCAATTGACGATTTTTCCGCTATCCAGGCGTGAATAGCGCTAGCAATATCCGCAAGGTTGTCTGAAGAGGCATTCCCAAACATTACCCCTTCTGACCAAAAATTAGTCAGGAATAATCGTTGTCCACTACTCAACTGTGTTTGTGAAGAACGTGAGCCTTCTACAACCCTTACATATGGCATAAATTTATTTACTGGCGATTCGCCTGCAACAAGACGGCTACCAATATCAGATAAGCATTTTGAAATTGCGGCATTTATACTGCCCGCTTCTACAATGTCGGGATAGAGTGTGGCGTCAACTTCTTTTAGCACTTCAACAAACGGCATAATGATTTTATATATTCAGTGGGCTAACGGTTTGCGTTACCTGCGCTGGGGCGGGGACGGCGAAGCCGTCCAGCCAGAAAAATGATAAGGCGTAGGAAACTGCTTGAGATTGCCGCAGAATCCCCAGCGTCAGGTGCACGCTTTGTTGGGCTGTTTTTGTTTTATAAGGTTCCCTGCCTATCTAAAACTGCTCAATCAAGATTACGAATTTCTGTCATCAAGTAAATCCCCTTAATGATTTGTTTTATTCGACGCTCTGATATCGTTCCAATATATTCTCCCAATTGTGTCTTATCTACTGTGAAAATTTGGGAAACTAAAACTACGCTTTGTTTTGAAAGATTTCCTTCACCTTTTTCAAGGAGTACATTTCCAGGGGCTTCCGCCCGTTTTAGAACTGAAGATAATGCGCAAACAATCACGGTATTAATTTTGCTGGCATTGAAAACATTATTTTGAACGACAACGTGAGGATGACTATATCCTGGCTCTGAACCTTTTGGTTCATCTAATTCTATCCAGTAAATATCACCTTGATTAATTACCATTTATCCCTCACAACTTTGCGATGATGTTTACGCATTTTAGAGAGACGAACTTTATCGTTGGTATCTGGCTCATCAGAATATGCTTTATTGATTTCCTGCAACAACATCTGATTTTGACGGTTTTTGACAAATGATTCAATAGCAAGCCCAAACAACTCGCTTCTGGAAACATTTAATTCTTGCGCCAGACTTTCAGCCTGCTCGAATAAAGACTTTTGAATTGAGATAGCGGTTTTAACTGTAGTTGCCATTGGTTATACCTTTCTGTTCCTTGCAGTATAACTATGCTTTGATTGAATGTCAATCGCCAATTGTGCCAAGTACAGCCCAACGGTTTGCGTTACCTGCGCTGGGGCGGGGACGGCGAAGCCGTCCAGCCAGAAAAATGCTAAGGCGTAGAAAACTGCTTGGGATGTGCGCAGAATCCCCAGCGTCAGGTGCACGCTTTGTTAGCCTGCTTTTTGCCATTTGTTACCATTTTGAAAGAGCACGAACTATTTGCATGGTCTTTTCTAAAGAAACGCCATCTCGCATATCCAACCATTGATACGTTTTTATCTCTAAGGGAAGTGTCTCAATGTCTGCGCCAGGCAAGAGAATTGGGATCAAGCGGAAGTCTTTAGGTGATTTTTCAACGTAATCAAGTGCTACCTTTATTTCTTTTTGAACATAACCAAATTTCATCGTGTCTTTTCCGAAACAAAATAAAACACCTTTTGAGTTAGTTAAAGCAGATTTTATTTCTACTTCCCAATCCATGCCTGGTAACAACGAAGTCATATCGTAAAAGACTGAAATATTGGATTGAGTTAATGCGCTTGCGATTTTATCAACATGCTCTTTGTCTTTGCGTTGATAAGAAATAAAAATATCATATTTTCTTTCTTGGTGTTCTCTGTAGGCTTCGGCTTCTTGTGTTCTGTGCTTAAGGAATCCGATTGTAGAGTTACGAATATTTTCGTCCTTTAACCAAGATTGTCCGTATGTGGACAAAAGCAAATCTGATAATAGTCTGTCTGATAGTAATCTTGTTGCCAAGAAAGAGCGGTCTTTGTTTTCTGATTGGGAATATTGAGAGAGTTGTTCCTTGCTCCAACTTGATACTTCTTGGGCAATTTCAGGCGAAGTGATGATAATTGAAAATATGTTAAACCATTGCTGTTGGAGAATTCTTGTGACGGCGAAATATTCAATTGGTATTGACTCCATTTCGTCTGTCTCTGCCAATGAATGGTTAATCGCTCGGTCTATCAATAAATTATTTACAAACCTAATTGTTGCTCTTGGGTTTCCACCTGTCGTATTTGCAATTGTAGGCAAGATAGATGCGAACACATTGGTGTCAGCGGGGTCAAGTTGTTTCAGAAGACTATCGCAAAACTGATTTACTCTTTCATGGTGAGGTGGAATATGGAAAGGTAATTGAACTATTTTGTCGAGATAAAATTCTCCTTCAAAATTTTCGAGACCGTACTCTTTTTGATACCGATGCTGTAAATATCCTTCGATCACTGTTCGGGCTACACCTATGACAAAAACAAACCCTGCTTGAGATAAAACAAGTTTTATGCTTTCAAGAAGTTTTATTGCTAAATCTGGAAAACATCTGTCAAGGTCATCAACAAATACTACAATCTTCTTCTTGCCCCCGATATTTATTGCAGAAAGGCGTTCAAACGCTTCATAATATAGACTTCTTCCTAATAAAGGGTCATTCGACAAACTTTCTGCTCTCTCAACCATTTCTTTTGCAACAAAAGATGCTTCAATTTCTGCAAGTCCAGGAACTTTAATCGTAGACTTTGCGGAAAACCCATAAGCAACTGCTCTTAATGCATTGAGAAATTCCCGCCCTTGATTGTTTAGACTTTGTGTAAAGGTGCGATTTAGTTGAAGTTCCCTGATTATGGTTGCCAACAACGGGACAATTGGATGTTCTTCTTTTTCATATCTCCAAGCATTAAACCAGACTGTAATAACATTCTTGTCGGTGTTTAGGTAGGATTGCATTAAGTGCATAAGACTTGTTTTGCCAGTACCCCATTCTCCAAAAATACCAATAGTAAAGGGTCCTTCTGTCCCAAGTGCGGCATTGCCAAGAACACGAGCGTAGGTTTGAAAACCCAACCCATCTGTCCTAGAGTTTTTTTCTTCGTCCACAGCCAAGTCGTTTAATAATTTAAAAGATGACATGTATCTCCTGGATTTGCAGGCTAACGGTTTGCGTTACCTGCGCTGGGGCGGGGACAGCGAAGCCGTCCAGCCAGAAAAATGATAAGGCGTGTGAAAATGCTTGAGATGTGCGCAGACTCCCCAGCGTCAGGTGCACGCTTTGTTAGCCCGCCGCTCTATTCAGGCTTGACTGCCATAGATTTTACAACACTTGGCAAATGCCGCCATAGTTGAACAATTAATGTGCCAACTCCGACAAGAACTATACCAAGAATTTGTCTTGGGTTTAGAGGCTCATCTAAGAACAGCCACGCTAGTATCGCAATCTGCGGCAACATCGTACTATTTATGATGCTCGACTCAACAGCGGTAAGTGTTTTCAAGGTGCTGTTCCACAATGTAAATGCAACTGCCGTATTGACAACCGCAAGCCAGCCTATGATTAGCCACTGCATAAGGTTAAGATTACCAAAACCTTGAGTCGTTGCTCCGATAATCAATAGCAGTAAACCACCAATGCCCATACTTGTAGCCGTAACAAGAATGGGCGATAAGCCACTTTGATGATTGACTCGTCTTCCCAATATGGATGCTCCTGAATTTGCCAAAACGCCGATAAGCGCAATCGTTAAACCAAGAACTTGCCCTGTGGGTATATTCAATGGAAAAAAATAAACAATTGCACCTACTACCGATAAGATGATACCGATCCATTGAATTATTGAAGGTGATTCGTCTTTTAGAAAACCGCTCGACAATGCGACAAAAATTGGTGAAAAATTAAGCAGTAAACTCAAAGTAGCCGCAGGTAAAAAAGCAAGACTCACAAACTGCGCTCCTTGTGTCAGTGTGTAAAACACAACTCCAAGTACAGCAAGTTGTCCCCATGTGGCACGAGAAAAGGTGCGTAATGTTTTTCGGTGAGTCGGGTTGATTAGAATAAATGGAATCAAGCAAAGGAAAGCAATGAAATAACGCAAACCTGCGAAAGTAATTGCGGGTAGACTGGCTTTTAATCCAATCTTGACAAGCACCCACGATGTTGACCATAAAAAAGTTACAAACAACGCTTGCAATACGGCTTTGATGTGTAACTTTGAGGTCATCAGTTCATTATCCTATATTGGTGAATTAATTATTGATAATGCGAAGGCGGGCTAACGGTTTGCGTTACCTGCGCTGGGGCGGGGACGGCGAAGCCGTCCAGCCAGAAAAAATGCTAAGGCGTTGAAAACTGCTTGGGATGTGCGCAGAATCCCCAGCGTCAGGTGCACGCTTTGTTAGACCCCGTTTTATTTTTCAGATAACCAATTGGATAGATTATTCTTGACACGATTTAAGCGTTCGCTTGAAATTTCACCAATTGCGCCAAGAAGAATATCGCCCGACACAACCGCTAAACGTCCAACTCGAATTACGCTTGTAACTTTTAACCCGCTTTGTTTGAAATCTTTAGAACTATCTTCAATAACTTCATCAAACCCCGAAATATATTGGCGAGTTTGCGAAGAAATCATGCAAATTAACCAATCATCATACTCGCCAGGTAACTTTCCCAATAAAAGAGCAGGGCGTAATTTGCCTTCTTCAAGGTCAGTTTGAGGAAATCGAAAGACAACAACCTGCCCTGATTTTTTCATGCAAAGCTCACCCGAATATCTGAAATGCTATACAAAATGGGTTCATCTTCCATATCTCGCATTGCTGATGATAATGATAAAGAAGCCCAATCATTCTTTTCTTGTTGTTCAGCCTTCACAAGTAAATACTGAACAAAGTCGAACAATTCTTCCTGAAATGAGTACGGAAGTTTCTGCGCGTATCGTTGGATTTTCTCGTCAAGTGTCATGGCTTTTTACTCCATTATTCGTTAAAAGCGGATTGCCTGAATTTATTTTACACCAATAACAGACAGGTTTTGAAACTTAGTTTTGCAAAGAAGGGGTCTAACGGTTTGCGTTACCTGCGCTGGGGCGGGGACGGCGAAGCCGTCCAACCAGAAAAATGATAAGGCGTAA